>JALQYE010000002.1:0-16520 GCA_023254245.1 Emticicia sp. | reverse complement strand
CCAATCATTGACAGCATGTATCATTGGGGTAGGCATCACATGAAAACTGACAACAAAGGATACTGTGATATAAAATGAAACAGCCTACATGCCAATAATAATTTGGTCTTTTGCAAATGAAAAACATTGATTACTTTTAACAAAAAGTAGAAAAGCCTATGCAAAACTCCGATTTAGTTGATACACTTACCGAAAAAAATATTATTTCTGAAGAACAAGCCACTCAAGTAAAAACTTCGGACTTAACTCAGCCTTTTTCCATTCATTGGGAACTACGACTACTGCTATATCTCGGCATTATGCTTTTGAGTACGGGGTTAGGGTTTGTTATCTACGAAAACATTGATACCATTGGGCATAATATACTGATAGCCCTCGTTGCATTGGTCTGTGTTGGATGTTTTTACTACGCATTTAATCATAGAAAGCCTTTTTCGTGGAAAGAATTAGACGAAACTACCAACCTCGACGACTTTGCCCTTTTAGGTGGATGTTTAGCCTTTCTTACCCTCGAAGGGTACCTACAATATCAGTATAGTTTTTTTGGTACTCGCTATGGTCTGGCGGCTTTTTTATCTGCGGTTTTATTCTTTTTCTGTGCTTATTTCTTCGACCATAGAGGAGTTTTATCAATGGCTATTACAGCATTAGCTTCTTGGATTGGTATTAGTATTACGCCGCTTCGTTTGCTTAAAAACAATGATTTTAATAGCCAAGATATAGTAATTACCTCCATTTTGCTCGGAATTACGCTTATCATTATTGGCTGGTTTTCTATTCAAAAAGGTCTCAAAAAACATTTTAGCTTCACATATTTTGTATTTGGTGGCAACTTAACTTTTATTGCGGCACTATCGGGGCTTTTTACATTCGATTTGAAGATTATTTATGGCCTTATCGTAGGTATTCTTTCTTGTTTTAGCATTGTATATGCACGCACTAAACACTCCTATCTGTTTTTATTAATGGGTATTATTTATGGCTATATTGCTTTTACATACACCATATTTAAAATCTTACCAGATGACATAGACCCATTTTTATTTATGCTATATTTTGTTCTTTCGGGAACTGGCGTTGTCATATTTTTAATCAAAATCAAAGCAATTGTAGGGCTAAAGAAATGAAAAAAGCATATAACGAAACTTGGGTTGAAAATATCAACAAACAAGAAATTATAGAAGATTGGTATTTCAGAAAATTGATTTCTGACGAACAACACAAGGAAGCAATTCAGACTTTTCCAGTCGGCTTTCACCAATCTAATGTCTTTGTAAAAATTGGATTATTCTTATTCACTTGCATTGTTGCTGCAGCAAGTTTGGGCTTTGTTTCACTTTTTTTATTCGAAATATTCTCTGAGTCTCGATTTGAATTTGCTATCATTAGCCTCATTTATTCCGTTATTTTTCTCTATTTTTTAGAATATTTCATCAAAAAAAACAATTTCTATCGTTCGGGTGTAGATAACGCCTTGCTTTATGCTATGCTAAGTGCAGCTTTTGGTGCATTTGTGGGATTTACGAACTACGATTTTGAAGCTTGGATTTATTGCATAATTGCTCTTACACTGTTAATACCTTCCGTACTTCGTTATGCCGACCCAATCGTTGCGTTTGTAAGTTACGTTGTATGGCTCACGCTTTGGTTTGTTGTTGTGACAGAATATCCAATTGGTAAAGTTATTATTCCTTTTGTTATAATGATTATTTCGGCTGGGAGCTACTATTTTGTTCAGCTTTGGCGAAAAAATGCAACAGGTACCTATTACGATGAATGTCAGAATATCATTGAAATTTTGGCATTGGCGACTTTCTATCTGGGCGGAAACTACCTGATTGTAAGAGAAGGAAATGCTCAATTAAATAATTTAGCCGAGTCTGTTCAGATTGATTTTGCAGTACTATTTTATTTTTTCAGCACTGTAATTCCGATTGCTTACATCATTTACGGCTTACAAAAACACAACCGTAAATTCCTGTTGGTTGGTATCGGAGCGGCCGCTTTTTCTATCTTTACTTATCGACAATATTTCTCGGTCTTACCACTCGAATGGGCTATGCTTATCGGTGGTGGGCTTTTGGTTATTTTTTGTATTTGGGCAATTCGTTTCTTAAAATTGCCCAGGTTTAGCTTGACCTCAGAAGCTACGGGGACAAATGAGTACAAAAATTTAGAAGCATTTATTGTCAATCAGGCAATGCAACAACCAAATCAAGCAAATAAAACCGAATTTGGGAAAGGTGATTTTGGTGGTGGCGGTGCAGGAAGTGGCTACTAAAATTCATTATCCATAAATTGATTTAAGCAACTGCCCCTCGGCTTAATAATTAACGATTTTAGGATGTTTATATGCTTCGAAAAATCTAATATAATCATATTCGTCAATCGTAATTCTAAATTCGTAATTATTCTCAATGAACACTCCATCAGAAATAAACACCGAAATGGCCAATGCCCTTTCTCATGGCTTGGGTATCTTATTAATGGTGGTGGCAGCACCCATTCTGATAGCGTATGTTGTGCCGAAGGATAATCCAACACTCACATTTGGAGTGGCGTTTTATTGCTTTACCATTTTATTGATGTTTACCTTTTCGACGCTCTATCATGCTTTTTCCAATCCTCTCGTCAAGAAAATACTTAGAATCTTCGACCATATCAGTATTTTCTTTCTGATTGGAGGCACTTACATTCCGTTTGTAGTTCTATATACTCCACCCCAAACTGCTCAATGGTTTCTTGGAATTCAATGGACATTGATTGCCTTGGGGGTTGTAAAAAAAATCTTTTTTACGGGTCAATTTCGGCTACTTTCTACCCTAATTTATATTTTCATTGGTTGCTTGGTGTTTTTCCTTGGTACTGATTTTTGGAACCAAATACCCAGTAAATCAATTTATTTATTAACATCAGGTGGTATTTTGTACTTGATTGGTACGGTTTTCTACCAAAATCAGAAGATTCCGTACAATCATTTCATATGGCATTTGTTTGTTCTTTTTGCAGCTTTTTGTCATTATTTTGCGGTTTTAATGGTTATCTAAGAGACATGAAGATTTCTATTTAACTCAAAAAATAGCACTCAATTTATAGCATGGAAATAACTATTTCACCAAAAAAAATCCCGAACGAAGTAAAAGGCTTCGTACTAAGCCAATACTTTGGTGATGGCCTTCGGATTACATTTGGGGTTGTACTTCCGAGCTTAGTTCTTGCCCAATTTGATTTGCTCAAAATCGGTATTACGTTTTCGTTGGGTGCTGTTTGTGCAAGTATTGCTGATTCTCCAGGGCCAATTTCTCACCGTCGAAATGCCATGTTTCTCACCATCGGCTTAGTTACGATTATTTCGCTACTTACAAGCCTTTGTAGTGTTTCGGTCTATCTTTCGGCGGCTTTAGTGGTTGCTTTAAGCTTCTTATTTTCAATGCTTTATGTGTATGGAGCAAGAGCGGCATCAATGGGCGTTGCAGCATTATTGGTCATGATAATTGGCATTGATGATATTCGACCACTCAATGAAATCTTGTTTTATTCACTCTATATTTTTCTCGGGGGTATTTGGTACGCTTTATTGAGTTTATCCATCTATCAAATCATGCCTTACCGATTAGCAAAGCTTTCGTTGGCTGAATCGATTTCCGAAATTGCCAATTTTATGCGGATAAAATCAGGTTTTTATCAAGAGGGAATGGATTATGATGACAACTATAAAAAACTAATCGAAGCTCAAATAACTGTTAATGAAAAGCTTGATGCGGTTAGAGAACAACTCTTCAAAAATCCAAAGATTGTTGAAGAGAATTCTCAAGAAGGCCGACTTTTACTGGTAATTTTTGTTGATATGGTTGATTTATATGAGCAAATTATGTCAACATTCTATAATTACCAGAAACTGCATAAACAGTTTGACCATACGGGAATTTTGGTAGATTTCGAGCATATTCTCACACTTTTAGCCGAACAAATCGACGAAATTAGCGAATCGCTGAAAGATGGTAGCAAGCCCGAAATAAACCTGCTTTTACCTCGTAAACTTGATACGTTAAAAAACAGGATTGATAACCTTAGCCTTAATGACGAAGAATTTTCGATGGTTGGCTTGCAAGCACTTAAAAATATTGAGATAAATATTGAGAATATTCTAAATCGTATCAAAAAAATAAATGGCTATTTCAGAGCCAAAGAACAACGAAAATTATCGAGAAACGACCTAAAAACTACGGCCTTCACAACAAGTCAGGTGTATGATTTAGATACTTTTTGGGATAATCTTAATCTAAAGTCCGAAAACTTTAGGCACGCCCTCAGGGTTTCGGGTATGATGCTAATTGGTTTCATGATTGCTCAATCGACCCAGTTTTTGCATAGTAATTGGATTCTCCTGACGATTATGGTTATCATGAAACCTGCTTACAGCCTAACTAAAGAACGAAATCTTGATAGACTTTTCGGAACTATTGGCGGTGCGTTGATTGGTATGCTCATCTTAAATTATATAACGGATAAATATTGGCTCTTTGGGATATTACTAATTTGTATGCTCGGCACTTACAGTTTTCAGCGTAAAACCTATCTTGTTAGCGTCGTCTTTATGACACCCTTCATCTTGATATTATTTGAGTTTTTAGGAATGGGAAGCCGTGCTTTACTCATTGAGCGTGTCTATGATACCGCCATAGGGGGAGGATTGGCCTTTATTGGAAGCTACATACTTCTGCCTCACTGGGAGCATAAAAAACTCAAAAATACGCTTATCGAAATGCTGGAAGCCAACTTAGCCTATTACCACCAAGTATCGCAAATGTACTTCGGCGAAGCATACCAACGAGTACCTTATAAGATTGTACGTAAAGAAGTTTTTGTTAGAAGTGCCAATTTGGCTTCGGGGTTACAACGAATGTTTTCTGAACCCAAACATAAGCAAATGAGTATCAAAGAAGTACATAAATTTTCGGTCCAAAACCACCTGCTTTCGTCGTATGTGGCCACACTTGCCTTGTATTCGAGAGAGCATTTTGATACCCTACCGATTATAGAAAATTTAGAAGTGATTTCGACCAATACTGAAGTTTTGCTCAAAGAGGCGATAAAAATTATCGAAAAAAGCGAGTTTGTAATGAAAGACAACATTCAACTACTCAAAATCAAGAATATGAATCAGGAAAGTGCCGAAGAAAGTAGCATGCTGATTGCCGAGCAATTTATGAATATTCAGAAAGTAGTTTATGATATCTGTAAAATTTCGGAGCGAATTGAGCTTTAGACATTTGGTATTCTGATACTAAAAGTTGTTCCATGACCAAGTTGGCTTTCAACACTTATTGTACCTCCGTTAAGTTCAGTCAACTCCTTTACAAGTACTAATCCTAAACCAGTCCCTCGCTCTTTTGAAGTTCCAATCGTTGGCTGATTCTTACCAAGTATAAAAAGTGTATGAAGCTTTTCCTGAGCAATACCAATGCCATCATCTTTGATTGTTATGATTATAAATACACTATCTTTTTCTAAATCAAAGATAATATTACCCCCTTTTTCGGTAAATTTCAAGGCATTTTGCAATAAATTTCTGATAATAACCTTGAAATGGTTTTTATCAAAATTTACTTCGGCAATCGGCGAAACCTGATTTTTGATGCTAATTTGCTTGACCTCAATTATACCTTGCAACAATAATATCTTTTCTTCAATTATCTCAAATACATTTGTATTTACAGGTTTAGGCTTTATTCCTTGCATCTGTGTTATTGCCCAACTTAACACATTATCTAAACTATTGCCAACCGTACTAAGCTGGGTATTAAGTCGGCTTGTAGCCTCAGCGAACTCTTTCTGACTTAAAGCCCCCCAATTTATTAGCATCATATAGTTTCTTAAACTCGCAACAGGTGAGCGTAAATCGTGTGAAAGTACCGCAAAAAGTTTATCTTTTGTTGCATTTAAATCGCTCAGAGAATCCTTTTGTAGTTGTATTTTTCGACTGTTTTGATATAAAAAAATCAAAAAAGCAATAAGCATTAAAGCAATAGCCGCTATAGCCAAAGTCAATATACGTTGTTGTTTTTGTTTAGTTTCCAGAAGAGCTATCTCCACCTCTTTTTTTTCTAAATCAAAGTTTGCTTTTAATTTTGTCATTTCCAACTTACTATTCTGAGTCTGACGCTTTTCTTTTAACCAAAGCACTACATCAGTTAGTTTTTTACTCAAGCCATAGGCTTTCTCATATAACTTTTGTTCTACGTATAAACTTTCTAAATTCCTAAAAATAAAGTAAAGATGAAAAGTATCTACTTTACTATTTTTTTTCTCATTTTCTAAACTTTCCAAGAATAATGTTTCTGCTTCATCATACTTTTTCAATAGCTTCGCTAAACGCCCAATATTATTCAGATAAATAAATTGGCCTTTTGTTTTTTTTAACCTATGTTTGGCAGCATCAAGTTTAATAGCCAATGAATGAGCCTGTTCTTTTTGCCCTTGTATAAGTAAGATTTCGCAATATTCCACTCCATCATTCAACCATTCATCTACATCATGTTTTTGGCTTATCTGCATGGCCAGCTCAGTAAATTTACGGGCTTTATCGTATTTATGAATAGTATTGAAATAATTGCTCATTATAGCATAACTATCATTTAAACATCGCCAGTCGGTATCTTTTTTGGCAAACTCAATGGATTTATTTAGAAGTTCGATAGGAGTACCAATACCTTGATGAATGGAAAAAATACCCATAATTTGATAGCTTCGAGCCAATGAAAAGTAATCATTTATGGGTTTTGCTACCGAAACGCTTTTTTTTACCCACTCCAATGCCTTCGTTTCGTCTTTGGTATAATACATGTGCATATATCCAATCTTATACATAGCACGAGCCAAATATTTACGATTATTAAAATGCTGTGCAGTACCTAATAGTTGTTTCAGGTAGAAAAAAGAAGAATCAGCATTTATAGACTCATAGACATTCCCTAAATCATACAGTAACCTACACTTTAATGTATCTGTTTTTGCTAAATTTAAATCCCTTTTGAGTAAAGCAATGTCATTTGCATACCCAAGAGAAACAATAAAAATAAAAATGATACAAATAAATTTAGTAAATTTAGATTTGCTGTAAAACATAGGAAAATGAAGCTTCTTCAAGGCTTTTTTACAATTTAGCTACTCCTACTAACTAAATTCCCATCAATATGTTTACGATTGATTTGTGAACGATATTGGTCGCCAATTGGAATAACCTGTCCATTTGAAAGTATAATTTCATTTTTACCAATTATACTAATTTCTGAGCGATTGACTAAAAAAGAGCGATGAACCCTCAAGAATCTATCTCCTTTGAGTTGCTCTTCCATTTTTGTGATTGATAAAATTGGCAAAAAACTTTTAGTAAAGGTTACAATCTGTAAGAAGTTTTCCTGAGCTTTCATGTACAGTACATCTTCGTAACGTATCTGCACATAGGTAAGGTTTTCTCTCACAAAGAAATACGGCTCTACACTTACTGTCTCGCAAGGATTCAAATATTTAAGGCGAACTTTTTCGATACTTTGCAAGAAACGTTCGAAGTCTATTGGTTTTAGCAAGAAATCAATCGGTGAAACTTCATAGCAGTTAAGTGCATAATCTCGATGAGCCGTAACAAAAATAACCATTGGCGATATACGAAGGCTTTTAACAAACTGAAGCCCTGTCATATCTGGCATTTCGATATCACAAATAAGTAAATCAATATCTGTTTCAAGAAGTTTTTCATAGGCTTGCATAGCAGAATCACAGGTTCCAACTAAGTTAAGTAGTGGATTCAGGCTAACAAGTTTGCTAATAATCTTTTGCCAATCTAAATTATCATCAATAACCAATGTATTTATCCTCATTGAAAATGCATTTTTAATTCAATAATTATTTTTAGTGTACGATTAAAAGTAGTTCACCTACAAAACAACACGGTTAATAAACTCTCTTTTTTTTAATTTGTAATAGCACGAAGTGATGAGTAATTTTGAATCAGTGAACATGATAGTAAAAACTGCAAAAAAACAAAAAAAAACGGTAAAACTATTATGTCAAACAACAATTGCTGAAAAAATAAAATCAACCTATGACCCAACTATGACCCGAGCAGACCTTAACCAAGAAATTAGTCGTAAAAATAAAATAAATACGACTGAAGTTTCCGTGATTACCAATGCTTTATTTGAAATTATTAAAGATGAAACTACCAAAGGTAATAAAATTACGTTAAAAGGATTTGGTACTTTCAAAACTAAAAAGAGAGCAGCAAAGAAAGTGCAACTTATCAAACAAAAAAAAACCATTGATTTAGCAGCACATTTTATTCCAACTTTCCTGCCATCAAAATTTTTTCTAAAGAGATAATTGCTATTGATTTGTAAACAATCGTACCCAAGAAGTAAAAATAACCGTTGAATTCCAAAACGACACTTAATGTGAATTTAAAATGACAAAACGCAAATGATTTTTCATTTGCGTTTTAATTTACCACTCAATCGTAACCATTCTCCCACTCTCAGCCGACTGCTTGATTGCTTCAATAATCTTTAAATCAATCAAGCCTTCTTCGCCCGAGGCTTCTGGTTTTTTTTTGTTGATAATGCTTTCGGCAAAGGCATCTATTTGTGGTATCTGCTGAAAATCTCGCATTTTAAAATTCATTTCCTTACGTTCTCCGTCAAAAAACTGCCCTGCCGTACCGATTGCATTGTAAGATGGGCTCAACGAAAACCATCTCCAGCCAGTAGTAGCATGTAGCCTATCAACGTACGACGAATAAGTAGTAGTAGAATTTGAGATGGCTCCGCTCGGAAAATTCATCTGAAAAGTCATTCCCTCGTAAATATCCTTAAAAATAGTTCTATCTATGATAAAACCCTGTGCCGATACTACCGTTGGTAATTCACCCAAGGTGCGTCTTGCTCCTTGAATACAATAAACGCCCAAATCCATGATTGCTCCTCCCCCGCCAAGGGCTTTATTTAATCGCCAAACTTTGGGGTTTGCCATCGAAAATCCTAAACTGCTTTCTATCATTTTCACCTGACCATATACCTTTTCTGTACCTAATCGCCTCATTTCGAGGTGATGCGGTTCAAAATATAACCTATAACCTATTGATAGTTGCACTTTTGCAGCATTGCAGGCTTCAATCATATCTTTACATTCTTGCACATTCATGGCCATTGGTTTTTCGCAAATTACGTGCTTGCCAGCCTTTGCGGCTCGAATCGTAAACTCAGCGTGCATCGAATTTGGTAAGACTACATATACAATATCAATATCTGGGTTATTTCTGATTTCATCGAAATTCTGATAATTGTAGATGTTTTTCTGCGGAATACTATATTTTTTCGACCACGTTTCGGCCTTTTCGGGACTTCCCGTAACAATTCCAGTTAGCTTACAAAGATTGGTTTGCAATAATGCTGGGGCCAGTTGGTTGGTAGCGTAATTTCCCAAACCTACCAAAGCAACACCCAGTTTTTTACCTTCATCAACCAAAGCCAATGCTTTGTCAGAAAGCATCATCACCCCTGACGCAAGGGCTACTTTTTGGATAAAATCTCTTCTATTAATCATTATAGTATAGCTTTTTCTTTTTTGTAAACCATCAAGAATCACCTTCTTACACTAATCTATATTATCAGTAATTGGTGGTTGACTACTTTCTTCTTGTTCAAAAGTATCATTTTCTCGCCAATAAACCCTCAAAACTTTGGCATTTACCCCAATTTCTTGAAAATATTGTAGCCAAGAAAGTTGTTGATTTGATAAATTATCAGTCGGCGATTTTACTTCCACAAAACAATATTCGCCCGAAACATCATCCCACATGAAAAGGTCAGGGAAACCTCGCAAATGCTCCACCAAATTCTTCGACATTTCGTGTAAGATTTGCTTCATGGCATCGAATTCTATCAACTCAACTGCTTTTCTCACAATTAACCAAATCTCCTCCAACCAAACCACAAACGGATTGGCTATGCCAAACTTCGATTCGTAACGCTCACCCATGTAAACGAGCAAATCTTGCACATCGGCAAAGGCTTCTAAATGACTAATAATCAACTCTTTGCGTTTTTCGTAGAAATCGGGCAAATACAAATCGGAAGGACGCCTTTGAAACGGATGATGAAAAGCCACCAAACTTGGGTCAAAGACAATATCCCAAAAAACTAAGCCAAAAATGGCTCTCCAAAGATGATTTTCTGAGAAAACGGCCAATTTGCCTTCTTGGTGATAATAATCAACCACCCCCATTTCTACTTGATGCCTATAGTCAACCGATACCGTAATCGATTCGGCTTGATGCAGCCAAGAAGTTGTACTTTTCTTAGTTCGCTTTTTGGTGTTGAGTTTATTCAAAAAATCAATCGCATAGAATTTCTCATCGGCATTTTTGGGATATTCAATCATTTGTTGGCACAAAGAAAATGCTTCATCAATGTGGTTTAGCTTTTGGAGTGTCCGCACTTGTCGCTCTCTCGAAGGTACTTGCTCGGTAAGCCTGTAAACCAATAGGGCTTCGTCTAAAAGCTTACTTTTTTCTAAGAAAGTAGCCACTTTTATAATTAAACGCTCGTAGGATGGTTTTGCTACTTCGCTTAAATCGTGTACAGAATCGGCAAAATTCATAAACCAATCATAGACTTCAAGTGCGGGAGCTGTATCTTTTAGCTGCGAAAACAAATCGCTTTGGTCGGTAATCAGCCATTTGTCTTCGGCATCTTTTCGGATTGTGAAACGAGCTACGAGTTTATCGTCATCGTGGTTTTCAAATTGTACTAAACCCATATCACGCATCACAAACTCGGTCATGTCGAGGTAGCGATTGCCGAAAAACAAAAACTTCATAAACGTGACCTCGTACTCAAAACAAACCTTTATGATTGGCTCGAAATGATTGAGGGTTTCTACGATTTCACCGAGTTGAAAATCTTGTAAAATTGTTTCGACCAGCTCCTCTTTTTTTAGTTTTTTATAGGTTGCTTTTTTCTCAGTGAGCAATTTAGAAAATTGCTCTACCAGCTCTTTTGTGTTCAAAACGCTGAGCATTTCTTTGCTGAACGTTTGGTGTTTTTCGGCGTTAAGGTTTTCTATAAATTCTCGTTCCAGCAATTCATTGAGCAATGCTGGAATATCCGTTAATTCACTGTATGACAGCTTATTAACTCTAAAAAACAAACCTCTGCGATTAGCAAAACGAATAAACAAACATTGAGCATCTTCGCTCAGACAATAGTATTTTCGCAAGAAACGCCATTCACCTTCGTTCAAGATATGACGGTATTTTTCCTGCACAAAATCAAGTACATAATTGAAGTATTCGAGGTAATATTTTGGAGGAAGTTCGTTTTTGGGCGTTTGGTCCTGAACCATTATAAGTACGAGTTAATCAGAGAAAATACTTCCAAAAATAAGAAATTGATAAGAGAAAATAGTATTCAGAGGGCTTTTAGTCTTTAATACGGTTTAATTTCAATTTTATGGAATTAAGCACTTTCTGATAAATTTATTATTCAATCATACTTTCAGCATAAACTATTTTCTTTTGATGGCGAATAAATATACCTTCAAAATTATGAATATAATTTAACTGACAACTAAATCTGAGTGTATCATGATAGGGAGAGAAAGAAAAGTTTTTTACTTTTACTTGCTTGATTTTACCAAAATCATTTGATATTCCTTTGTCCGAGTAGAGTACTTCAGTTAGCTCATTCACTGCTATCTCTAAATCACTTTTAGGCGAAAATTTATCAAAAAATACATTAAATGAAATAAACAACAAAAAAATGATTCCACCAGAAATTATAATTCTATATTTTTTAAGATATTTCATTTTTCTAAAAGCTATTTTAGCTATAATGAAAGAAGTTTTTTAAGATTTAAACCGAATTTCATTTGCAAGCTTATTGTATGTAAACTTTACCTTGTTCTTTGAATTTTAAAGTTTGTGCCTCATCTAACTCAAGTTCAAATTCCAATACTTCCAGAAATAACTTTGAGAACGTATTTATTATTCTTTTCAACCAATGTGTAATTCCAATTCGATTTTAAGATTTCTTTCACAATAATTTTATAAATTTCTATCTATCAGCTGGTAATAGTCTTGGATGTTAAAATTTTGTGTCAAAAACAGGCAAGTTATAAACTTGCCCTACATCACTGCTTTACTTTCGGCTTAATAATCAATCGCAACGATTGGTCGTAAGTAACATAATTCCAAAGCCAGTTGATAAATACCATTACTTTATTTTTTACGCCCAAGATGGCCATTAAATGCACAAACATCCATACATACCACGCAAAAGCTCCTTGAAATTTCCAAAAAGGTAAATCCACCACCGCCAAATGCCTTCCAACGGTTGCCATCGAGCCTAAATCTTTATATTCAAAGCCAACTGGCTCTTCTTTACGCATAATTTTCAAAAGATTTTTGGCCAATAATTCACCTTGCTGAATGGCAGGTTGTGCTACTTGTGGGTGTCCATTCGGAAATTTCGGGTCTCCACTCATCAATGCAATATCGCCAACAGCAAACACATTTGGTAAACCTTCCATCTGATTAAACGCATTGACTTTCAGTCGATTACCTCCACCATAAACATCTTTCGGAAATCCCTCAATCGAATTTCCTTTAATACCCGCTGCCCAAACCACATTATTCGTTCTGATTTTTTCACCCGATTGTGTGTACGCATACTTCCCGTCAAAATCTGTAATTCTTACCCCATTTCGCACAATTACGCCCAAACGCTCAAGATATTCTTTACTTTTCACCGAAGCTTCATCCGACATCACCTCCAACACTTCGGGCGACGACCCAAACAAATAGATTTTCATTTGATTGAAATCTAATTCGGGATAATCTTTGGGCAATATTAGGCGTTTCATTTCGGCCAATGTTCCCGAAACCTCGACTCCTGTCGGACCCGTTCCAACAACCACCATGTTCATCAAGCCTTCACGAGTATCGGCATCGGTAGCCGTGAGAGCATCTTCGAGATTTTGTAAAACCTTGTTTCTCAAATAAATAGCTTCCGAAACCGATTTCATCGGCATCGCATTTTCGATGATATTCTGCATACCAAAAAAATTGGTATCAGCTCCCATCGCCATCACCAAATAATCGTAGCTGAGTTCACCCAATTCGGTTTCTAAGGTATTTTTTTCAGTATCTACCTTCAGCACCTTCGTGATACGAATATGTACGTTTTTCTTATGCTGAAAAATCTTACGCAATGGAAACGAAATAGAGCTTGGTTCAAGCCCCGCCATAGCAACTTGATAAAAAAGTGGCTGAAATTGGTGGTAATTATTTTTATCAATCAATACAATCTGTACATCATGTTTGGCGAGTTTTTGAGCGAGAGCTAAACCACCAAAACCAGCACCGACAATCACGATACGAGTTTGGTTAGTTTCTGGAATATTTGGAGTCATGTTTTGAGTTTGTTTTGGATGAAAACAGCGATTGAAATCGCTGTCTAATTGAACAAAGGATTTATTGTTTTAAAACGATTTAAATCGTTTTGTTTACTTCATTTTTCCTCTGTTTCAATAGTCTGTGAACTTATTCACTGACTTTGTCATATCAGCTTCAAAATTACATTTTTTGCTTTGTTTTCTTTAGCTTTTTTGCAATATTCTTACCGAAATTGTTTAGGTCTTCAATCCTTTGTATCTTTGTGTTTTAAGTGAACGTCGGCAAGGTTTTGAACCTTGCCGACGTTATAGACCATTGATTAATTTTGAATTTTAAAGAAAACTTACAGAACGAACCTATTTTTGCACTAATTGCACGTTCGGCCGCCGAAATAAACGTCGATGCCTATGTGATTGGTGGGTATGTTCGTGACCTTATATTAAACCGCCCAAACAAAGACATTGACGTTGTTTGTGTCGGGAGTGGCATTGAATTAGCTGAAAAAGTTGCTCAAAACCTTGAAAAAATTGAAGGAAACTCCAATGTTTATGTCAGTTTTTTCAAAAATTTTGGTACAGCACAAATCAAATCAGGTGATATAGAAATCGAGTTTGTTGGAGCAAGGAGAGAATCGTATCGACATGATTCTCGTAAACCATTAGTAGAAGATGGAACGCTTGAAGACGACCAAAATCGTAGAGATTTTACGATAAATGCTCTTGGAATTTCATTGAATACCAAAAATTACGGTGAATTAATTGACCCATTTGGTGGAGTTGAGGATATTAAAAGAAAACTGATTCGTACGCCACTCGAGCCCGAAATTACGTTTTCCGATGACCCACTTCGTATGATGCGTGCCGTACGGTTTGCCTCTCAACTTGGTTTTGACATTGATGGAAAAACTTTCGATGCCATTACGGCCATGAAAGACCGCATCAGTATTGTTTCGCAAGAACGCATCACCGATGAATTGAATAAAATAGTACTTTCAAAAACGCCATCATACGGCTTCAAGCTGTTGTTTTATACAGGTTTACTGCAAATAATCTTCCCAGAATTTTGTGAGCTACAAGGTGTAGAAACACAAGACGGAAAAGGGCACAAAGACAATTTTTATCATACATTACAAGTGCTTGATAATGTAGCAGTTAAATCGAACGACTTATGGCTACGTTGGGCGGCAATCTTGCACGATATAGCCAAGCCAGCTACCAAACGTTTCCACCCAAAAATCGGTTGGTCGTTTCACGGACATGAAGAATTAGGCGGAAAGATGACGCCCGCTATTTTCCGAAAGTTGAAATTACCACTTGATGGCAAAATGAGAATGGTAAAAAAATTGGTGCGTTTGCATCTTCGTCCGATTGCCTTAGCCAAAGAAAGCATTACCGATTCGGCACTGCGTAGGCTATTGTTTGAAGCAGGCGAAGATTTGGAGTATTTGATGATTTTGTGCCGAGCCGATATTACCTCAAAAGACCCCAACAAGGTAAGGAAATACCTTGCTAACTTCGATAAAGTAGAAGAAATGCTTGTTGAGTTGGAAGAAAAAGATAAACTTCGTAATTTTCAGCCAGTAATTACGGGCGAGATAATTATGGAAGTTTTTGATTTAAAGCCCTCAAAAGAAGTTGGAACAATAAAACTGGCTTTGCGTGAAGCGGTTTTAGAGGGGATTATACCCAACGAATTTGAGCCATCTTTTGAATATGTTTTGAAAGAAGGTGAAAAATTAAATTTAAAACCATTAAAAAGTATTGAAGAAATAAGGAATATTTTAGAAACACCTAAACTCGAAGATAAAGAATGAACGACGGAACCAAATTTAAAAGAATGCTCGGCGGAATTTTAGCTGGAATGGGTTTATTATTGCTGTTATTTGCTTGTATTGCTTTCATGTCGGCCGATGATACCGTAATGGGCTTGACCGTAAAAGGGGCAAGAAAAATAGCCCCAGCAGTATTAGGATTAATTTTATTAGTATCGGGTATTTCGATGGTAAATCGTACGTAGTAGCGAAGAGTGTAAGGTGAAGAGTTTTTTAATAAATTCATTACTCTTCACCTTTCATCTTCCACGTCTCACTTTTTCAAAATCTCAATGCCTACATTACATTGCAAACAGCGTTTTTGTGTGCAGAAATTATTGTAAAGCTCAATACTCGCCTGCGAATCAAAAGCTGATTTTATAGTCAATCCTAAGCCCTCCCACATGTCTGTTATATGATTTTCTTCGGCGGGTAAAACCTCCAAAAAACTCACACATCTTGTCATTAATTCTTGATTATCAACTTTCTCTGCATAGCAAGCTAAAAGTGGTATAACCGTATTTATCAAAATATTATTGATAGAATCTTTGCCTAAACCTATGAGTTTTTTACTGGAAACTTTTCCAAAATGATAATGCTCTTGCCAATAAACTGATTGCTCTACTTTTAGAGCATTCCGTAAATCTTCTATCGAACTGGTTTGTATGAAAAGCGAGAAAAAACTCTGTTGCTGAGTAATTAACTTGGCTAATTGAGCAATACGAATCGTTGGAAAGTTGGCAGGTCGAGTGCGTAAAAACTTCCACTCATGTGCGTTTAATTGATTTGGTTTTAACGAAAACTTTACCGAGAAAAAATCATATTCTTGGTTCAGTTTTTCTGAATACTCATCGCATTTCTCAATCAAACCTGCCTGCCCCAAAAGCATTGCTTCTATTTGTGAAAGGTTATCTCGGTGTTTTTGCAAGACTTTTAAGGGTAAATTTTGAGCCAATCGTAAAAACGTTTCAGAATTGAGCTTAAAACCAAAGTTTCGAGCCAATAGTTGATACGCTGTTTCTTCCCAATCTTCCTTATTTCTTTCTAAAAGCTGCTTTACAATCTGGGATTTTTGCTGCAAACGCTTCGCCAAAACCTTATCTAAAATGGCAAATTTAGATAAATCAGAAACCTCTGAAAACTGTTCTTTACACGGAATAATCGATTGATTATCAATTAAATATTGATACTTACTTAGTAATAAAATATCAGTAATCGCTTTCAATTCAAGTGTTGGAATCAAACTACCATCTTGTCGAG
>JALQYE010000029.1:17751-29868 GCA_023254245.1 Emticicia sp. | reverse complement strand
GTTGCTTTTTCTTCGATAATTCTTGGTGGTTTCTTAAGTCGAAATCTCCACGAGCATGAATACCTTCAATTTCTCGGAATCCGAATGGGAATTCGAACTCAATATCAACCGCAGCACTGGCGTAGTGAGCCAATTTTTCGTGGTCGTGATATTTGAGTTTTTCGGCAGGAAGACCAATCGCTTTATGGAATTTTAGGCGAGTTTCTTTCCAGCTATTGTACCATTGTGTAGATGTGTCAGGACGAATGAAAAACTGCATCTCCATTTGTTCGAACTCACGCATACGGAAAATAAATTGGCGAGCTACAATCTCATTTCTGAAAGCTTTTCCGATTTGAGCAATACCAAATGGTACTTTCATACGTCCACTTTTTTGTACATTCAAGAAGTTAACAAAAATCCCTTGAGCGGTTTCTGGACGTAAATAGATTAAACTTGAATCTTCGGCAACCGAGCCAACTTGAGTCGAGAACATCAAGTTGAATTGACGTACTTCTGTCCAGTTCGATGTTTTTGATATTGGGCAAACAATGTTTTCTGCAATAATCAAATTCCTTACGCCATCTAAATCTTCAGCACCGAGCAATCTACCCATTTCATTGAGTAAATTTTGAGCTTTTTCAGCATCGCCTGCTTTGGCATATTCTTCGGCTTTACCTTCCAAAAGTTGGTCGGCACGGTAGCGTTTTTTGCTATCTTTATTATCAATCATTGGGTCGTTGAAGCCATCTACGTGACCCGACGCTTTCCACGTAAGCGGGTGCATGAAAATAGCGGCATCAATCCCCACAATATTATCGTGAAGTTGGGTCATGGCTTTCCACCACGCCGTTTTGAGGTTGTTTTTTAGTTCAACGCCATTCTGACCGTAGTCATAAACGGCTTGAAGTCCATCATAAATTTCGGACGAAGGAAACACGAAGCCATATTCTTTGGCATGGCTGATAATGTCTTGGAGACTGGTTGCAGGAGCTGCGGCTGGTTGACTCATTATTGTTACTTATATATGATATTTTTACGTAAGACTTCTGATTTTTACCCTTAGAATAAATTTTCCCCACAAAATTAACGAAAACCTTGCAAATACTTTGCCTATATCTTAATTTTTGCCAATAATTCAATTTTTGCTGCTGTTAACAATGAAAAAACTCACGGCTTTTGTTCGTAATCTCCTCAGTGTGTCGCCTGCTGAAGCGAAAGGCACAGTCATTATTTTCGGAATCATCCTTTTACTTATTCTTGCCATGTTTGGAGCAGATTGGTTTTTTGCTCAGAAGTCTCAGAATTTGGTCATTTCTTCTCCCAAAATGCTGGATAGCCTGACTGTTTCGCTGGATAAACGCAAACCTTCTTACGGTAATAATTCAACTTACCCAAAATATGAATCTTACGATAAAAATGATAAAAAAGCCTACAAAAACTTTAATTTCGACCCAAATACAGCCTCAGTTGAACACTTTGAAGCACTCGGTTTACCAAAATTTATAGCCGAACGTATCGAAAAATACCGCAGTAAAGGTGGAAAGTTTAGAAAGAAAGAAGATTTTGCCAAAATCTATGGCTTGTTGCCCGATACTTATGAACGTTTAGAACCTTATATCACATTGCCATCGGCCGATGATGAGTCTTTACGCACACCACAAGCCGAAGCTACGGCTACGGAACGAAACATAAATTCTCTGATTATAGAAAAGCCAACGGAATCTAAAGAAATGACAACCAAGACAAATCTGAAACAGCCTATTCGTTTTGATTTGAATACGGGAGATACAACCGATTTTATGCGAATCAAAGGAATTGGCTCAGGTTATGCCAAACGAATTATCAAATTTAGAGAGATGTTGGGCGGTTTTGCCAGTGCTGAACAAGTAAAAGAAACCTATGGTCTACCACCCGAAACAGTTGATGAATTATTGAAGTATGCTTTTGTAAAGAGTGGAGTCAGAAAACTAAAAATTAATCAATTAAGCCTTACGGATTTTCGTCATCCATACATTAAATACTTTCAAGCAAAAGTGATTATTGCGTACCGTGACCAGCATGGGCCTTTCAAGAATGCCGAAGATTTGAAGCAAGTAAAGATATTGGATGAAACAACACTGTTGAAGCTATTACCTTATATTGAGTTTTAAAAGAAAAGGGCTTACCGAAGTAAGCCCCCTAAACTATCAGAATTTAAAATTATATGACAACGAAGGAATTGGCGAACCAAAAACTACTAATTTATATGAGTTGATGGCTGTACCTGTACTACGCACAAAGACCGAATACGCATTTTTCTTACCATAAACATTAAAGATTGTAAACGTAAAATGGCTCTTGAATCGCTTGTCTTTCATACCAGGCTGGTAGATGTTCCAAGCAAAATCAAGGCGGTGGTAGTCAGGTAGGCGAGCATTATTACGCACACCGTAGTATGGGTAGCTTCGAGCTTGATAGACAATGAATCCTTCGGGTAAAGTATATGGGCGGCCTGTACTATACGAGAAATTAAATGAAAAATCGTGGTGAGTACCTTGATTGATAATCACCGAGGCATTGAAAGAGTGGGGGCGGTCATAATTGGCTGAATACCAATTGCCAAAGTTGATTTGTTCACCAAATCCACTTCCTTCATATACTTTATTCATCGAACGAGAATAAGTATAGTTTATCCAACCAGTAGTTTCTCCTTTTTTCTTAGAAAACATTACTTCTAAACCGTAAGAACGATTTTTTCCTTGTAAAAGCTGAGTTTCTGGATGTCCATCTAATAAGAAATCTGCACCTGGTTTATAATCAATAATATTGTTTGTTAGGCGGTAATAGGCTTCCAATGAAAACTCATAAATATTCCCTCTTAAATTATGGAAAATTCCTCCCGAAAGCAATGTACTCACTTGCGGTTTGATGTGTAAATCTGAGCTTTTCCAACGAGATGTTGGCAATGGCGTGGTTGTGTTGGTTACCACCTGCATATATTGACGCATTAAGTTATACCCAAACTTTACCGAAGTACGCTCATTCAATGAATATTTGATTCCCAGACGTGGTTCGACCCCTCCATAAGATTTCATTATTTGGCCTTTTCCATAAACGAGGGTATCTCTCGCCGAAAAGGCATCTCTTGGTTCACCTTCGGCATAAGTTTGTACAGTTCCTGCTCCGAGAGCAAAAAACTGAGAATATCTTGCTCCAACCGAAAGTGTGGCCTTAGGAGATAACGTTATTTCATCTTCGGCATGAATAGCAGTTTCGAGAGCATGTTCTTTTGGAGTACTAACTGATAAAACACTTTTACTTGTGCCTGGAATTAATTGCCCTGGGTCGATGTCGTATCGTGTGCCACTTACACCTACTTCTATGCGGTGTTTTTCGGATGAGTAGTTTAAGTTACTTTTGAGTTGTTTGTAGGTGATGCCCGATTGTAAAACAACTTTATTGGTAGAATTGAGTTCGGGAAGTAAAGTTTTAGGTACATAATCAGCCGATACAACAGTGGTTTGTAAATTAAACCTATTGTTAATCGCATAAAACCATCGAGCCGAAAAACTTTTGCTTCGGTAATCATATTGGGTAGAAGTGGCGTTGATTGCCCCGATTGCACCCAAAAGTTTGGTTTGGAAAAAGTCTTTGCTGTAATAGCCTGATGCCGTAACGGTATTTTTACTATTAACTCGCCAGAAAATTTTACTCACTAAATCGGCAAAATTGGCTTTAATATCATTGAGTTTAGGTGAAACAACAGGCAATAAAAAATCATTGTAAGAAGCACGCCCTGACACCATGATGCCAAGTTTATCTTTAATAATTGGAGCATCGACTGTCAGACGATTAGAAACGAAACTGATACCACCACTCACTTTGAATTTATCGAGCGAAGGTTGTTGCAGTGATACATCCATAACTGAAGCGGCACGTCCACCGAATCGGGCAGGGGTATTGCCTTTGTAAACTTCCACACTCGAAGCTGCTTCTGACGGAAATGCCGTAAACAAACCAAACATGTGTGTTGGATTAAAAATCGGAATATCGTCGAGTAATAATAAGTTTTGGTCGGTCGTACCTCCACGAATATTTACCCCGTTTGATGCTTCCCCAACACTTGTAACCCCAGGTAGCATTTGTAATCCACGCAAAATATCTACCTCACCAATGGCAGCGGGGAGTTTTCGTAAGGTTTTGATACTGAGTTGATTGACCCCCAAAAGTGGACGTTGGATATTTGATTCCGCCCCTTTGCTCGACACAATTACTTCTTCTAATTCGTTTTCAAGGAAACGGAGAGAATATTGACGAGTAACGTTGCCTCTCAAGTAAATGACTTCACGGAATGGTCGATACCCTACAAATTTGACCGAAACGGCATGCTCACCCGAAGGTAATAGCAAATCGAAATAGCCTTTATCATCGGTTACACCCCCAAATTTCCCGAAGTCAATGTTGATAGATGCTTTTGGCAATGGTTTTCCATCTAAGGTATCACGAATATATCCACTGAAGTGATAATTTACTTGAGCAGATGCCGTGAGACTGATAAGGAAAATTAGAATTAAGTATATTTTTTTCATAGTTGAAACAGTATCAAGAGATGTAAATGGCGAAATTAGTTTATCCAACCGTTAGGTCTGCTCGGTGTACGAGTCTGACTTGAGATGCACTGTGCAAAAGGTGGACGAGTAAGGTCATTTCCCATCGGTTCTGGGCTTAATGGGTGGTCAAGTAAACCAATTGGATTAACATTTTTACCTTCAGCTGCTTTTCTATCAATCCAATATCTTACCGTACGCACACTCGCAACCATAAAGAAGCCCGCAATTGATTCGTTTGGATTATTTACATTCTTGATATTTCCAATAAGTGCCGCAGGAGGAGTATCAACCAAACTACCGTTGTTTTGAACTTGGTCGGCTAATAATTTAAAATAACGATAAGCTGCAGGTGAAATGGACTGTTGTTTGATTTCAATCAATGCTCCTCTTACATTATAATAAGGTATTTTAGCAATCAGTCGATTATTGATTGGTTGTCCGTTTGAATAAATATCCGTAAACACATTCAAGTCTTTACTGGCCAAGATATCCCAGCAATCTCCAGGACAAAAATAATCGAATGTTTGACCTGCAAATGCTCTTTCTTCACGGCATCGGGCAGGAACAGGCGTTAAAAAGTAGCGACCGTTATAGCAAGTAGCACATACATTCTGGCGTTCCCAAAGTTTCCATGTCCATAAATAATTATTTTTAGCATTGGCAGGGTCTTGGGTGTCGAGGTATATATAATTGGCAGGGTCAAAGTAATTATTTCCGCGTTCGACTCCTTGAATCTTAAATTCATCGTGCACACCAATGATTTCGGGTACCTTAGTTACTTGGTCTTCGGTTGATTCATACTGCGTACCATCGGCTTTCGAGAATACTAATTTGTAGTTTACACCTGGTTGAAGTTTAAAAGTGCTTGGAAGTGCATAGATACCTTGCCCTTTTTCGGTGAGCAAGAGGCGTTCTGTACCTCCAACAATTACCTCAACTTTTGCTTTTAATACGGGTTGCGAATAAGCCGAACCATTTGAATTGACTGACTCCGTAAGAGAAATGGTTTGTTCGTCAGTAGCATCCGTTAGTGTAGCATCAACAGTCAGAATTCTTAACACGCTCTCAACATTTAGCTGGAAAGGCTCGACACATGAACACACCCATAAGCCCAGTGCTATGGTCAATAGCGTAATTTTTTTGTTTATCACTTTAGTAGAATTGAATAAATGTATTTTTGACAAATATAAGAATTCTAAGGAAAGATTTAAATTAAAAGATGCTTAAAGCCTAATTATGAGATGAATCGATGAATTGTGTAGCTTTTTGTTGGAAATACTGATGAGCCATCGTAAAATCAATCAATCCATCCTTTAGGTTTAAAAGGTGTACGGTTGGGGCTTAACAGGCAAGGAGTGAGCGGTGGTCTGCCAGGGATATCGCTCATGGGTTCTTCTCTGATAGAATGGTCACGCAGACCCGTTGGGGTTAGTTTTTGTGCAATCGGGTCTTTGCGGTCAATCCAGTATTTGATATATCGAATTCCCGTAACCATAAAAAAGCCCGCAACGACTTCTTGTGGATTATTGATATTACGAACATTACCAACCAGTGCAGCAGGTGGGGTATCGACTAAACTTCCATTATTTTGAACTTGTTCGGCAAGAAGTTTCAGGTATTGATACGCACTCGGAGAAACCGATTGTTGTTTGATTTCAATCAAAGCCCCCGATGAATTATAGTAAGGAATTTTTGCAATCAGTCGATTGTTGATAGGATTACCATTGGTGTAAACATCCGTAAAAACGTTTAGTTCTTGGCTAAAAAACATGTCCCAGCAGTTTCCATCACAATAATAATCATAGGTAATGCCTTCGTAGCCTCTTTCGGTTTTACAGCCCGATGGGCGTGGCGTATCAAAATACCGACCACCTTCACAGGTAAAACAAACATCTTGGCGTTCCCATAATTGCCACGACCATACATAACTGTTTTTTTCTTCAACGGGGTCTTTGGTATCGAGATACACATAATTGGCGTGTTCATACCCAAAATTTCTTTCGATACCATTGAATACAAACTTATCATGTACTTTTATGATTTCTGGAACTGTAAACATTTTATCTTCACTCGATTCGTATTTTGTTCCATCGGCCTTCGTAAAGTATAATTTGTAGGTATTACCAGGTTTTGCTCTAAACGTACTTGGCAAAGCATATTTGCCTAACCCTTTCTCAATGAATGGTATTCTTGTGGTGCCGTTTACTTCCAACTCGGCTGATACTTTCAACACTGGAAAAGCCACTACCTTTCCAAATGAGTTAACAGACTCAGTAATGCTGATTGTTTGTTCGTCGCTGCTATCGGTGAGGGTAGCTTCTACTGTTAAAAGACGTAAACTACTTTTGATGTTTAGATTGAAGGGCTCAACACACGAGCAAATCCATAGAGCTATCGTAATAATCAATAGTATGATATTTTTGTTCATCATTAGAGCCTTTATCTGGAATTGAATGTTTGAAAGAGTTTAATTTGAAACGAGTACTAATTAAAAATCAAGTTGATAGCTTAAAATGGGTACTAATCCGCTACCCGATTTTCTGGGTTCGAGCTTGTTGGTTATACTATTGTACTGAACACTTGTATAATTAATATGGTTCGTGACATTCTGCATATCAAGCGAAAAAACCGAAGCCGTATTCTTGCGGTTACTTCGATATGATATCCGCCCGTCGATTCTAAAATAATTAGGTGCATACGCCGAATAATCAGCTCCTTTGAGTGCTACGTAGCGTTTTTGTTTGGCCGATTCTACTTCGTCGATTGGAGTATAGCGATACCCTCCATTAAAAATTGAACGCCCACCAATCTGAAAAACTGAGCCATTTTTAAAAGTAAATTCTCGTCCAAAAGTTAAAGCTGTGCTAAATCGGTCATTGAAAGCAGAAGTATAGATACTTCCATCAAAAGTCTGATATTTAGCATCGAATAGTGAGCCTGTAATAAGTAAATAGTATTTTTTCGAGAAAAAACGCTCAATCGACACATCAATACCCTTGTTTTTACCTTTACCTTTGCTTACGGTTGGAGTTTCGGGGAAGCTTTCGGCATAATTCAACATCCAGTAGGTCGAACCCACTTTTGGTTCAACAGGTACACGATTCAATAATTGATAATAGGCTTCAATCGAAAATTTCCAAAGTTTGGGAGTAATATAATTATAGCTCAAAATAAAATGATTAGAGCGTGGAAATTGCAGATTTGCATTAGCTTTGGTCGTGACCACTTTTCCACCAACACTATCTTTTCTTACATAAAAATACGCACTCATAGGCAAAAACTGACTATGAAGACCATACGCAAAACTTACACTGTGAGCATTAGGAGAGCGATATTGAATCGAAAGACGTGGTTCTAATGACGAGGTCTTATTTAGGAACAAATACATAAAATGTAAGCCAGCATTCATAGTTAAACCCTTGGCTACATTCTGAATAATTTGAGCGTAGGCTTGTCCAGTTTGAGTATTTCCACTGCCATTTACAGAGGTTTGACGTCCAACATTAAATTGAGTAATATCCGAGACATTTGTACGTGGAGCGGTTTCTTTGAAGAATGTAAAATCAACAAAATTTAGAATTGCACCTGCTTTTAACCGAGTTTTGCTACTGAATTTGTAGTTATACGAAGCAGAAGCTGCCAATCGAGCCTCTTCGTATTTTTGAGTTTCGTAGCGGTACGCCATATTCTGGCGATTAAGGGTATCGGCCGTTCGGTTGATAGAACTACCAATGGCTGCTACTACTAATTTTAAAGATGATTTGGCATTGAGATTGGCATTGTACGTTACGCCAAAAGCACCCATATTGGCTGGCCTGATTCGGTTTTCCCAATTATCAGACTTTCCCAAAATACGTTTTTCGGGGTCTTCAACGGGCATGTAATGTTCTTTGCTAAGGCCTCCTAATCCAAAAACAGTTGTTGTCTTTTTCCCATCTTTGCTATGAAAAGCTAAATTAAATGATAAATCCTGGAAATTATTAGTGACACGCTCTCCAACCAAATAAATGCCCATTTGGCTCAACAAACCTAAAGTAGAATACCGATAATTGACCAAATACGAAGAACGACCCTTTTGAATAGCCCCTTCGGTAGAAAAATCAAGTCCTAAGACCCCAATTTTGGTGCGATACTGCCTTTTTTCTTGGTTTCCTTCTCTGAAACGAATATCAAAAGCACCTGATAACGCATTTCCATATTCGGCAGGCATACCGCCCGTAAAAAAATCAGAACGACTCATTAATTGTGCCGAGAAAACCGTAATTCCACCTCCACCTGAGCCAGGCTGAGCAAAATGATTTGGATTCGGAATGTCAATGCCTTCGAGCCGCCACAGAATCCCGAAAGGAGAATTTCCTCTGACAATAATTTTATTCTCGGTTTCGTCACGCCCCGCTTTTACCCCAGGGTAGGAGAGAGCCATACGTCCAGGGTCATTGACCGATGCTGGAATACGTTCGGTTTCTTCGGTAGTAAATGACCTCGCACTTACATAAGCCAAGTCATTCACAGGTCGACTGGTATTTTGTGAAGCTGTTACTTTGACTTCTTGAAGTTCACCTGTACTTTCTTTTAAATCTATAGTCAATACTACTTCTCTGACCGAGTTTAAGATGAATTCTTCGCTCGAAAAAGTTTCGTAACCAATCGATGTACACTTAATGGAACGTCGGCCGATACTCACATTTGGAATCGAAAAACTGCCAGAAACATCACTTATGCTGCCTTGTGTAGTGCCAACAACCGAAATGGAAGCTCCAACAACTGGTTGGCGAGTAACTCGGTCAATGACAGTTCCTCTGATAGTTTGAGTTTTGTTTTGTGCCAAAACCGATAAGCAACAAATGGTCCAAAAGAGACAAGTAAGAAAGAGGTTTTTCATCTAATCAAATGAGGTTGAATATAAATGTGGTCAAATGTATAAAAATCTTTGAATATTTCTGCTGGTTAGCTATTTTTTGAGTTGTAGCATTTATCTTTGATTTTTTAGAATTGATATTTCAAAACCCTACCTTAATCATGAAAGAAACAGTTTTACTATTTACTTTAATTTTGTCGTGCTTCACGGACTTTGCTCAAAATAGTATCCCGAAAATTTTACCCGAACGTGAGCGTGCAGCCGTAATCGACGAGATACTCGAAGATAAAATGACAAACACGCTGCCAAAACTTATGCGAAAAGAAGGCATTGATATGTGGGTGATTATTTCGAGAGAATATAATGAAGACCCCGTTATGAAAACGATGCTTCCTTCGGTTTGGCTTTCGGCTCGCCGCCGCACAATTATGGTGTTTTTTGATAAAGGAGATACTATTGAGCGTTATGCCATTGCTCGTTATGATGTCGGGAATTTACTCAAAGGCGAATGGGATTTGAATACGAATCCTGACCAATGGGATGCCTTAATGAAAACCATCAAAGATAAAAATCCGAAGAAAATAGGGTTGAATTTCTCAAAATACTACGCCCATGCCGATGGATTGACTTATACTGAGCAAAAAGAATTTATGGAAAAGCTTCCTGCTGAGTTTCACAGTCGAGTGGTTTCTGCATCTAATTTAGCCGTGAATTGGCTCGAAACCCGTACCGAAAGAGAAATGGCAATTTATCAGCAAATCTGCCGTATTTCGCACGAAATTATTCAAGAAGCATTTTCTGACCGTGTGATTCAGCCAGGCGTAACTACCACCGACGATGTGGTTTGGTGGATGCGTCAGCGAGTAACTGATTTGGGTTTAGAAACATGGTTTCACCCAACAGTAGATATTCAGCGTTATGACCCCGAAAATTTCGACCATCTGCGTACTTTTTCCAAACGTCCACAAAAACAAGTAATCATGGCGGGTGATTTGCTTCATTGCGATTTTGGTATTACTTATTTACGCCTCAACACCGACCAACAACAGCATGCCTATGTTTTGCGGACGGGTGAAACCGATGTGCCAGACTTTTTGAAAAAAGCTTTCAAACAAGGAAATCAAGTGCAAGATTGCTTGACTGATAATTTTAAAGCGGGTATGAGCGGCAACGACATTTTAGCAAAAGCTCTCGAACAATCTAAAAAGCAAGGTTTGAAAGGCACAATTTATACACACCCCATCGGAAACCACGGTCACGCCGCTGGCCCAACCATCGGTATGTGGGATAATCAAGGGAAAACCATCGGAGCAGGAGATTATCCGATGAATCTGAATACTGCTTATTCTATCGAACTCAATGCTTCGGTTGAGTTGGCCGAATGGAAAAAAACTATCAGAATTATGCTCGAAGAAGATGGTTTCTTCGATGAAAAAGGATTCAGATACATTGATGGCCGTCAAACCGAGATTTTGCCAATTCCGAGAGTCTTGAATGGGGTGAAATGATATTAATTTTATAAATGGATTGTGATGTTGGATAAATCAAAAATAAAAACAATTATCTTCGATGTTGACGGAACACTCCGTGATACAGATGACGAAATGGTGCGAAGCATAGAATTGTTTTTATTGAAATTTGAGTTCTTGATTTCGAGTAAGAAAGCTCAAACTGCCGCTCGAAGTATCGTGATGTCGATGGAAAATCCTGCTCAGATTATCTTGCATTATGCCGATAAATGGGGCTGGGATAAATTCATACACCAAATCATTCAAGGAATCAGATGGCTGTTAAAGCCTTTCAAAAATACTCAAAGCTTTCAAACCATCGAAGGGGTTAAAGCAATGATTGCTGAATTATCACAGCATTATCCGCTGGCCGTAGCAAGTGCAGGCGACGAGCAAACCGTAAAAGCCTTTTTGGCTCATGCGGGCATTGCTCCATATTTCAATTGCGTGGCTACTGCTCTCACTTGCCCATATACAAAACCATTTGCCGACCCGCTCGTTTGGGCAGCTTTGCAGATGGGAGTGGATATTGAAAACTGTATAATGGTCGGCGATACTACCGTTGATATGATGGCAGGTAACAACGCAAAAACTCAGACGGTTGCTGTTTTATGTGGTTTTGGCGAAAGAGAAGAGTTAGCAGCATTAAACCCAAACTTGATTTTAACCACTACTGCTGATTTAGCGGAAGTTTTGAAAGTGTAAAATTTTAAAAAATATTTTTGTTATTTACATTGCCGTGGACTATCGACTGAGAATTGTCGACTATTTTTATGAATACACTTTTGATTAAAATTGTTATGATGCCCTTAGTAATTGGAGGGGTAACGATTGCCAGTAAGAAATGGGGGAATTTGGTAGGAGGAATGATTGCCAGTATGCCTTGGATAGCGGGGCCAATTATGCTCTTTTTTACGCTCGAACAAGGAGTAGATTTTGCGGTAAACAGCGTAAAAGGCATTATGATGGGCGTTGTTGGTGTATTAGCTTTTTGTTTTGCTTATATTTATTCAGCACTTAAATCGAGGTGGTATGTGAGTTTATTATTGGCATATTTGGCGTTTGTCGCTACAACCGTCTTGCTCAAAGTGTTTGAAAATTACGTTGGTCTAAATGGCTGGTTTATATTTGCAGTAGTTCTGAGCTTGTTTGGTTTAAAGGTATTTCCGAAGTTAGATGT
>JALQYE010000029.1:0-17652 GCA_023254245.1 Emticicia sp. | reverse complement strand
ACAAACAAATTCGGGACAAAATTTAAAATACGATATTTATCTCCGAATGGTCATTATCACGGTCTTTGTGGCTTTAATTACTTACTTGGCAAAAATACTGGGCCCAACTTGGAGCGGAATACTTACCCCATTTCCAATTATAACCGCTATTTTAGCATCATTTACGCATTATACACAAGGGGCGTATGGAACTTCGATTATACTTCGAGGTATGCTAACAGGATTTATCGGTTTTGCTACTTTTTTGTTTTTGCAGGCAAAACTATTACCTCATTTGCCAATAGCCACAGCATTTGCTATCGGATTTATTGCTAATCTTATACTCAACTTAGCTATGCGTTATTTGGTGAAGAAGTTTGTCTAAAATGCTCGTTTATTTTCCGTTGTAGAATTTGAATAGTTGAATCAGGTCAACTTTGTTTTTTACCGATAGACCATTTTCTTTGATAAAGGTTTCAATTTCGTCTTTTTTATCCGACATCAGCTTTAAAATCTCTTTTTTATTGGTATTGAGTTTTATAACTTCATTGCCTTGAGTAATAAACAATTGTTTATCTTTCGTTATTTTGATGTCCTTGCTACCCGTATTGAACGCTTCTACGTAATCGGGTTTTTGGATATTCACTTTTGTATATTCGAGCAATTTTATTTTGCCATCAACCAATAGTTCAAAAAAACTTGGTTTTGTTTTATCGTAGTTATCTACAAACTCAAGCGTACTTACGTAGGTTTTGGGTAACTGATTTGGTTTTTGTAGCGTGAAACTCTTAATCAATGTTCCCGAAATAACTTTTACTCCTTCGGGTGTATTAAATTCTACATCATTTCCGTACAAAATAATTCTAACCTGAACATCTGTAAGCGAATCGAGCTTGACAGTTCCTTTTGGTGTTGAAATAGTTTTGGGATAAAATCTGACGGTAGCAAGTGCCCAATCTTGGTCGAGGTAGTAAGAGCCCTGTACTTCGGTTGTACGAGTATCGAAACCGTAGAGCATCGTTGAGTTGTGCTGTCCAACCTTTAATCCTCCTAAATTAAGTGCATCTTTGGTATTTTGCATCATACCATTTTGTGCCAGAACCGTGTTTCCGATTAGGCACAAAAAAATACTCATCAGCTTTTTCATAGAGTTAGGGATATAAAATTTGTGGCAGAGAAAGCCAGCAGTTTTATCTAAGATAGATTCTAAATTATCTAACGTAAATTCGGAGCTGTTTAGTAAAAATAGGCTTTACTAAATTACCAAGTTTACAATCAATAATAAGATAGTGAGAGTGATAAGTAAAACCGTTTGACGGAATTCTGAACGATAGTTTTCGCTATTATTTTTGAGACTTCTGAGCGAAAGAACTTCAAAAAACAAGCAACCACCTCCTAACACTCCAAGAGCAATCGATTTAAACGTTGGTGATGGCATTTGGGCAGGAGCAATGATAAGCCCTAAAAATAATACAACGATTATCCACTTAAAATTTTGACTTGATAAGAATGTCATGGTTTTATTGATTTTTGTTTTCTACTTCCGAATTAGTATCATCACTTATATCCTTCGATGGTTCCTCGGTTAATCTGAATTGTTGGTCTTCGGCAACAATTTCTGTAACTTCCTCATTTACTTCATTATTCAGATTTTCTTCTTCTTTCAACGCTTCTTCGAGTGTTTCGCCAGAAGCCTCTTCACTATCAGCAATCTCATTATTGATAGTGTCTTCATTAGCTTCCATAGTCTTTTGTGCGTGGTCAAACTCAAAGAATTTTTGTTGGAAAACCAAAATACTTACTACCCCACAGAAAATACAGGCATCAGCAAAGTTGAAAATAGGAGTCGTATTGAAATCACCACCGATGAACGGAAGCCAATCTGGGTATTGACCGTCAAGACCATAGGCGTAAAACATATCAATTACTTGCCCATGAAACCACGGAGTAGAGGCTCCAATGGGAGCATTACCGAGCCAAACGCCATAAAAAGTACTATCAATCACGTTTCCGATTGCCCCACCCAACACGGCAGCTATCGACCAAAGTAAACCCGAATGAGCATTGCGTTGTGCTAAATGTACTAAATACCAGCAGATTCCGACCATTGCACCCAAACGGAAAGTTGTCAAGATGAGTTTGCCATATTCGCCACCCAGTTCCATTCCAAACGCCATTCCTTTGTTCTCTACGTAGTGCAACTTAAATATATTGGGAATAATGTCAATTTCGCCGTAATGATTGGGTAGCACATCATAGTACATCCAAAGTTTGATGGCTTGGTCGAGCAGAATCAGTATGAGCGTTAAAAATAAATACTTGTACGGAGATTTTCCCTTTAAAGCAATGTCAGACATGCGTGAAATTTATTTACTAAAACAATTTTATATTTATCAAGCAACAAAAATAGACTAAACTATCGAATACTCTATCAATTTTGTTGAATTTAACTCATCAAGAAGCCTTACTCATGCGGCGTTCACGTTCTTTTTTTACCAATAAATATTCTCGGCTGCTTTGCCCAGCAATCGAAGAGTTTTCTTCAGCACGACGGAATAAATACGGCATAACGGCTTCAACTGGCCCATAAGGTACGTATTTTGCTACATTATAACCAGCATTTGCTAAATTATACGAGATATTATCGCTCATGCCCAGCAGTTGTGCAAACCAAATACGAGCATCGTTTTTGGCAATTCCGTTTTCTTCCATCAATTTTACACAAAGCAAACAACTATCTTCATTGTGTGTACCGAGGCAAATCGAAAGTACGTCGATGTTTTCAATCGCATAATGAACTGCTTTATTGAAATCAACGTCAGTATCCTCTTTTGTAATATGAATCGGACTTTTATATTCCATTTCGGCAGCACGGCGGCGTTCCTTTTCGATGTAGGCTCCACGCACGAGTTTGCCGCCAACAGTATAACCTTCTGCACGTCCTTTTTCACAAGCCTTAATCAGATTATCGAGACTTTCCCAACGATACAATTGATAAGTGTTATAGACAATCGTTTTGCCACCTACGTTATATTTCTTCATCATTTCGTAGCAAAGATTGTCAATTACGTCTTGAATCCAAGTTTCTTCGGCATCCAAGAAAATCTTAACGTTGAGCTCTGCGGCCAATTTACATAGTCTATCAACTCGATTGTGTACGCGTTCAAAAGCGGCTTTATCTTCAGTAGTTAAGTCTTCTTCGTGTTCTTGTACTTTTTCAAGAAGGTCAACCGAACCAATTCCAGATACTTTAAAAACCGAAAATGGTATATCTGTGCTTTGTTTCGATGCTTTCTTGATAGTTTTTACTAATTCTTCGGTAGTTTTATCAAAGTCCTTTTCGTTATCTTCACCCTCCACCGAATAATCAAGTATCGTTCCGATTTTACCCTTCGCCAAATTTTCTATTGTTTTTTGGCAAGTTTCTATACTTTCACCACCACAAAATTGGCTAAACAAAGTATTTTTAATAAGAAATTTTACAGGTAAACCTAATTTTAGTATTAATTTTATAAAAAAAGTTCCTATCTTTACGAGCCAATTTTGATTCATCATCGCAAAAATTAAGTAAGTTTTGCGAAGTTTACTATCTGATTGATGAGCAAAGGCTACTGAAGTATCCTCAAAACTCAAGCTATGATTCTGCGAAGCAGTTTTCATGTTTGTTGATTTTAATTTTTTAAAATGTATAGTTTTGTTGATGATTTGTATTATTTCAAGAAAAAATGGTAAATAGAAATGCTTTTTGCTTGAAATATGGTGCAAATATATTACATTTAAGGTGTATTTTTTTTGATTTTTTTATAAAAGCGAGTCACCTCGCTCCTTTAATTAACTAATGAAAGCAAATTTAGACGTACTTCCTCTTAGCAGTTGGATTGATACCGCAGGGAAGCCATTGATTATCGCTGGGCCGTGTAGTGCCGAGACCGAAGAACAAGTTTCGGAAACCGTATCACGTATCGCCAAAGAAGGCTATGCACACGTGATTCGTGCGGGTGTTTGGAAACCTCGTACTCGTCCAGGTAGTTTTGAAGGCATGGGAGAAGCTGCTTTGCCGTGGTTGGTTGAAGCAAAAAAACAAACAGGTTTACCAGTTGCAATCGAAGTAGCTACGCCACAACACATTGAGTTGGCTTTGAAATATGGCATCGATATCCTTTGGATTGGTGCAAGAACTACCGTAAACCCTTTTAACGTACAAGATTTAGCTGATGCTTTGAAAGGTGTTGACGTGCCAGTATTAATCAAAAACCCAGTAAACCCAGATTTAGCTCTTTGGGTAGGTGCTTTTGAGCGTATCGCTGGAGCAGGTATCAAGAAAATGGCGGCTATTCACCGTGGTTTCTCGAATGCCCAAGAAACAAAATTCCGTAATTCGCCAATGTGGCAAATGGCGGTTGAGTTGAAAACACTTTTCCCTCAATTACCAATCATCGGCGACCCAAGCCACATGGCTGGAAAACGTGCGTATTTGTATGAATTAGCTCAACGTGCATTAGACCTTAACTACGATGGTTTAATCATTGAGTCGCACCGCAATCCTGATGAAGCGTGGTCTGATGCCTCACAACAATTAACGCCAGAAGCTTTGGGCGAAATGTTGAAGTCATTAGAAATCCGTAAGGCTTCTTATGGCGAAGAATTTCAAAGTGAATTAGACCAATTACGTCAGAAAATTGATAACATCGACCGTGAATTATTGGAAGTTTTAGCAGCTCGTATGTCAGTTGTAGAAAAACTTGGCGAATATAAGCGTGAGAATAATGTGGCTGTTTTGCAACTTGACCGTTGGAAAGAATTGCACAATAACCGTGCAGATTTAGGTAAAAAATTAAACCTTTACCCTGAATTAGTAGAAGAAATGTTCAAATTGATTCACATGGAGTCTATCCGTAAGCAAACAGAGGTGATGAACCAACAACCTGCTTAATTTGTGAGTTTTTAATACTAAGCGAGCCGTACTCTAAAAGTATGGCTCGCTTTTTTATTTTTTCGGTGAGCAAGAAGCTACCGTAGTCCAGTTCGTCCCATAAACCATCCCCACATTTTCATTTTGAAGAACAATTGCTTGGTTTGACGGCTCATGGCATCCATATTTATTTCTCGATTAAAACAAATAGAAGTTTGCGACGCCAGCAGATAATAGCAATCTCGTTTTTTAGGTAAATATTGCGAAATCATCGGCTTTGACTGTATAAAAAGTAAATTACTACGGAAAGATGGCTTGTTTTTATTGAAATCAATAGATTTGATAAAAGAAGGATATGAACGATTGGGCGGCATTCCGTAAATATCTATTTGGGCGAAAGAAAAATTGAAACAAAGTAATAATCCGAAGACAAATAGCACTTTTTTCATAGCAAATTTATATTGAGGTTTTTCATAATAAACGACTGATTTTGAGCAAAATTTCAAACTGAAATAGCATAATTCTCAATTCTCAATTCTTAATTCCTAATTCTCGAATATTTTTTGGCATAATTTTGGTATTTCTAATTTGCAAAGAAAAAAAATACACTTATCTTTGCAGTCCCAAACAAAAAGGGAAACATACACGGGCATGGTGCAATGGTAGCATACGGGTCTCCAAAACCTTTGATCTGAGTTCGAATCTTAGTGCCCGTGCAATTTTATTAATAAAGAAATTATGCAAGAATTTTTTAAGAACTCTTGGGAAGAAGTAACCAAAGAGGTAACATGGCCCAAATGGAGTGAACTACAATCAAGTGCAACACTTGTATTGGTAGCATCATTAATTTTTGCTTTAGTAGTAGGTGTTATCGATTTTTTAATCGAAAACGGTCTGCGTTTATTCTACCAGTCAATCTAAGTTTCCTATAAATTTCCTATACAATGAGCGAAATCAATTGGTACGTTGTGCGGGCAGTTTCGGGACAGGAGAAGAAAATTAAAACCTACATCGAAAACGAAGCAATTCGACGCAAGTTGGATGAATTAATACCAACCATATTAATTCCAACTGAAAAAATCACAGAGGTTCGTAATGGCAAAAAGCGTGTTCGTGAAAAAAGTTATTTTCCAGGATACATCCTTGTAAATGCTGACCTCAATAATGGTGAGGTGCTTCACTTAATCAAGAGTATGCCAGGTGTAATTGGTTTCTTGGGTCGTAATAATGGAACTTCCATGACACCAGAGCCTTTACGTCAATCTGAAATCAATCGTATTTTAGGTGTGCAAGAAGAAGTTATTATCGGCGATAATATTTCTCCATCACTCACATTCGTAAAAGGCGAAAACGTAAAAGTAATCGATGGCCCATTCAGTGGTTTCGATGGTGCAGTTGAAGAGGTGAATGAAGATAAGAAGAAATTAAGCGTAAGCGTTAAAATCTTCGGTCGTAGCACCCCAGTGGAGTTAGGATATATGCAAGTTGAAAAGTTGCAATAATCAATCAGAGAATATTAAAGAGAGCCTTTCTGAAAAGAAAGGCTTTTTTTATGCCCAGAAATGATAAATATTTTGGACTGATTTTTCAGTAAAACCACACTTTTCGTAAAACTTACAAGCCTGAATATTATCAAGCTGAGTTGGTACATTCAGCGTAGCAATATTTTCAGCTTTACAATGTTGCACACAGGTATCAATCAACGACATTCCCACACCTTTGCCTTGCAAAGATTCATCTACGGCAATAAGCCCGATGGTTGCGGTGTTTTCTTTCACACCTAAAGTTATCATTCCCTTTATTTGCTCGCTATCTTCATAAACGAATACTTTTTTAGCAATCTGGTGGCTTACTGATTTGTCAATCCATTCTCGGTATAAACGCTTGAAATTTTCAATGCCTAAACCCTTGTCTAATCTAAATCGTGAATGATTACCACTCAAATAAGCCAAATCATATAGCGAGCTGCTGTCGAGGCTTCCAAACTCTTTGATTTCGACAGTAGATTTTGTTCGTAAGTCTGCTATTTGAGCGGTATAAGTGATTTTTCTATCAACCAATTTTCCATTAAATCTTGTGAGAATTTCGCTCGGAATATCAGTGTTTTTATTACCAAAAACATATAACAAGTCATAGGCTTGTTTGAAAGCCTGTTCGATATTTTCAACTATACCAGTATAGTCTTCTGCCACATCAATTTTGCCGATTTTCTTGCCAAAAAAATGACTGTCCCACGCTAAATCTATCATCAGAAGTTAAGTTTTTGGTCAATAATATGAGCTGGTCGACCTTTTACTTGTTCAAAAGTTTTGCCTAAATAAATCCCGATTATTCCGAGAATAAAGATAATTAAGCCAGAGAAAAACGTGATTGAAATAATGATACTCGCAAAACCCAATTGCTTGATTTGATTAGTAAAGTAAAGGTATAGATAGGCCACTCCCAAAAGGATGGCTATACCTGACATGATTAAGCCCAAACGGACAGTCAGACGTAAAGGTTTATCTGAAAAAGAAATAATATTATTAAAAGCCAGTTCGATAAGTTTCGACCAAGAATAAGAAGACTTCCCCGAAGCTCGTTCGTCGTGTTTTACGGGTAAATAAGCCTTTCGGAATCCAACCCACTGAGTCATTGTTGGGAAAAAACGAATACGGTCGCCTAAACTAACTACTGCATCAACAACTTTACGGTGATAAATACCGAAGTTAGCTACGCTACTATCTTGTACGGTGTCAGTCAAATAACTGAACACTTTATAAAATAATTTTGATGAAAGTTTCTTGAAAAAGCCATCTTGACGGACTTGACGTTGAGCAAAAACTAATTCGTATCCCTCTTTTGCTTTAGTCAGCAAGTGAGGAATCTCATCAGGGCGGTCTTGAAGGTCACAGTCCATTACCACTACCCACTCACCTTTTGAGGTAGCCAAACCTGCCGTGATAGCAGCATGCTGACCAAAATTCCGACTAAGTTTTACTCCTTTTACTACATTATCTTGCTCACATACACGCAAAATAGCTTCCCACGATTTATCAGGGCTGCCATCTTCTACCAAGATAATCTCATAGGAGTCAGTTATTGGGCTGACTGCCTGATGAATTTCTGTAACTAATTGCTCAACAATTTCTTCGGCTCTGTAAACGGGCGAAATAATAGATAAGTACATCGAAAGGCGTTTTTATTGCAATATTCGTTACTTACAATTAGAGTGCCAAATGATTTTCCGATGATTTTAAAATATATCAATAAAACCGTAACTTTGGAACAAATAAAACAAAGCTATGAATCTAAATCTAACAGGAAAAACTGCCTTTGTGTGTGGCAGCACACAAGGAATTGGAAAAGCCACAGCCATTGAATTGGCTCTATTGGGTGCAAGTATCACGCTTGTTGCCCGAAATGAAGAAAAATTAAAAGCCGTTTTAGACGAATTACCACGCAAAAAAGGACAAAAACACCGCTATCTGTTGATAGATTTCTCCAAAACAAACCAGATTAAATCTCGCATTGAGCGTTATTTGAAGAAGTATCCCGAAGCACACATTTTGGTCAATAATACGGGTGGGCCAGTAGGAGGGCCCGTAGTTGAGGCGAGTGCCGAATTGTTTATTCAGACCTTCAACGAACACGTCGTTTCGGCTCAGATTATGACTCAAGCGATTGCCCCATTGATGATAAAAGCTGGGTTTGGGCGAATTATCAATATCACATCGGTTGGAATGAAACAACCAATTGTGGGTTTGGGCGTATCTAATACAGTGCGTGGAGCGATGGGAAATTGGGCAAAATCAATGGCCAATGAGTTGGGGAAATACGGTATCACGACGAATAATGTTTTGCCAGGTTATACTACAACGGCACGTTTGCAGAAAGTAAACGAAATGCGAGCTGCTTCAACCAACAAATCTGTGGCAGAAGTAGAGCAAGACTTAATCAAAGATATTCCGATTGGCCGATTCACTTCACCACAAGAAACTGCTGCCGTAGTGGCATTTTTATGCTCGCCAGCTGCTGCTTCGGTCAATGGAGTAAGTATTCCAGTTGATGGTGGAAAAACCAGTAGTTTGTAAAGTCGATAGTTTTCGGTCTCCACATTAGTACTACTAAAAAAGGCTCTTTGAAATCAATCAAAGAGCCTTTTGCGTTTCTCACCTTAAAAAGTTATGCTTGTTTCGCTACCTGAATGTTGAAAGCTAATCTTACTTCGTCACTCACAACTACACCACCAGCTTCGGTAACTGCACCCCAAGTAAGACCAAAATCTTGACGATTGATTTTACCAGAAATATCAAAACCTGCTTTTGTATTACCGTAGAAATCACCCATGATTCCACCAAATTCTGCTTTCAAAGTTACTTGTTTTGTTGTGCCTTTGATTGTCAAATCGCCAGTTACTGTATATGTATCGTCATCAACTTTTTCCATTGAAGTAGAAGCAAAAGTTAATTTCGGGAAGCTTGCTGCATCAAAGAAGTCGCCTGATTTCAAGTGACCATCTCTTTGCTCTTGGCCAGTTGAGATGCTGTCGATATCAGCTGAGAAACTTACTTTTGAGCCTGTAAAATCTTCGTCGTTGGCTGTTTCTACGCTTCCTTCATACGTTCCGAAAGTACCAGTTACAGTCGAAATCATTAAGTGTTTTACTTTGAAGTGTACTTCTGAGTGCGTTGGGTCAATAATCCAAGTTGCCATTGTTTTGAGAGTTTAAATTTTATGAATATTTTTAATAATGTTTTTACATTGTATGTATATACATATAATACAAATAGAGCTATTAAAAAGTTTCAAAGAAATAAAAAAAAGTGTTATTCATTTTTACAGAATAACACTTTTAGATAAGTAACTGTTTGATTATCAGTCTTTTATTTCTTAGTGGTTTCCTTTAAAATTCCTTCACAAATTTCTTTGACGATACTCGGTCCTTCGTAGATAAAGCCCGAATAGACTTGTACGAGCGATGCTCCTGCGTTCAATTTATCAATAGCATCTTGGGCTGTATAGATGCCACCAACGCCAATGATAGGGAATGCTTTGTTTGATTTTTCTGATAAATACCTGATTACTTCAGTTGAGCGGTCGGTGAGGGGTTTGCCGCTTAGTCCACCCGCTCCAATTTCTGTAACTGTTTCTTTATCAGATACCAAACCTTCTCGGCTGATGGTTGTGTTGGTAGCAATTACACCCGCTGTGCGAGTTTCTTTCACGATTTCAATAACGTCGTCGAGCTGTTCGTTAGTTAAATCAGGGGCAATTTTCAAGAGAATTGGCTTTGGTTTTGATTTTCGGCCGTTGTCTCTTTCCAAAACTTTTAAAATATACTTGAGTGGTTCTTTTTCCTGTAAATCTCTTAATCCTGGGGTATTCGGTGAGCTTACATTTACCACGAAATAATCAACATAAGGATAGAGGTCATTAAATGCTTTGAGGTAATCGTAAACAGCATCATCGTTTTCCGTGACTTTGTTCTTGCCGATATTTCCCCCAATAATCACTTTTGATTTACGTTTACGCAGATTATTGGCTGCTTCGATTGAGCCTTCGTTATTAAAACCCATGCGATTGATAAGAGCTTGGTCGGGTTTTAGTCTAAACAGGCGAGGTTTATCATTGCCAGCTTGAGGTTTTGGCGTAACCGTTCCGATTTCGATAAAGCCAAAGCCAAGATTTGAAAGTTGGTCAGTCCAAACGCCATTTTTATCAAAACCTGCTGCCAAACCTACAGGGTTTTTGAAGCGTAAACCAAAAACTGTTCGTTCGAGACGGGTATCTTTTTTCTCAAAAATTAATCTCAAAATGCTGGGCATGAGCGGAACTGCACAGGCGGTTTTGAGAGCATTCATTACCACATAGTGGATTTTCTCAGCATCATAACGAGTGAGGTATGGAAATACAAAATTTTTGTAGAAACTCATTTAGGCGTAAAAATTTTTAGGTTTTATGTAAGTGTTTTTTGCCAATTAGTTGATACTCGTTTGATGATTTTAGATGGTTTTAAAACCTAATCTTGAATTTCATAAAAGATTTTTCGAATACCAAAAATATACAGCAAAGCAGAATGAATAGATAGGTTTACAAAAGTACGATTTATCCCTAAAATTTCCTCAAAATCGTTCATAACATTTTGTGTCTCAAGGTTCATATTTAAAAAGTACAATTTATTATGGTATTGTTTCAATTTAAAAATGACTCTTTGAAGTAGTAAAAATCAGTTCATCCTCGTATTTTTAGGGTTTATACAAGTATTTTATTGCTTCATCATCTTTGCCTTTAAGATATAGGCTTGATTTTTAAAATTTGTATTGTAAAGATGCGTTCTAAAAAAAATTATAAAAACTTTGAACCTTTTAAAAGTTTCCTAAGTTTCTTAAAGTACAAAAACAATTTATTACAATGAAACTGGGGCATTTTTAAGAGCAAATAATGGAAGTAAGAGAGCGTATATTAAAGACTGCCGAAGAACTTTTTATGAAGTTTGGGATTCGTAGTGTGACAATGGACGAGATTGCTTCTGAACTGGGAATTTCGAAGAAGACAATCTATATGCATTTTGAAGATAAAGATGCAATCGTACACGAAGTTGCTACATTTAGAATGAATTGTGAACAGGATATTTCTGAACAGATTTGGAAAGAAGCCGAAAACCCGATTCATGAAGTAGTTAAAGAAATCGAAATGTTGCAAACCCACATTACGGCTCTGAATCCAGTAGTTATTTATGATTTGAAAAAGTATTATCCGAAGACATGGGCGGTTTTTCAACAACATAAGCAAACAATTTTTCTGGATATAACCCGTCGTAATCTACAAGAAGGGGTAAAACAGGGGCTTTACAGACCTGAAATTAATATAGAGATTTTGTCAAAATTGCGTATGGAAGAAGTTGATTTCGCTTTCGACCAAAGTGTTTTTCCAAGCAGTCAGTTTAATCAATTCGAAATTCATAAAACTTTTATTGACCATTTCCTTAGAGGAGTGCTGACTCCGAAAGGCTTAGCAGTCTATGAGAAGTATATCAATAATGCTTAAATATTGATTTTAAATAAATAATACCTACAAAACCAAAGTCTTAATTAAAAACAAATACACAAATATGAAAATGAAATACCTACGGGCGGCGACACTCCGCCGAAGGGCATTTAGCTTACTTTTTCTGATTGTGGGTACGAGTGCGTATAGTCAGCAATCGTTCACGCTAAAAGAGGCCGTACAATATGCTTTAAAAAACCATATTACTGTAAAAAATGCCGAATTAGAAATTTACTCAGCCGAAAATACCATTAAGCAAGTAAAAGCTGCGGGTATGCCACAAATCAACGGCCAGTTTCAGTATACTTCCAACGTGATTGTTCCGACACAATTGGTTGCTGCCAAAAACTTTAATCCACAAGCTGCCGAGGGTGAAGTTGTGAAATTTAAGTTTGGTGTGCCATGGGGTGGGCAAGCAGGTATTGGGGTGAATCAGTTGATTTTCGATGCCACTTGGTTGGTTGGTTTAAAGGCTGCACCTGTGTATCGTGAGTTAGCTCAACGTACCGTAACAAGCTCGAAGGTGGCAGTTGCCGAAAACGTAATGAAGGCCTATTATTCGGTTTTAGTTGCCGAAGAAAGAAGCAAAATTTTGGGTTTGAATATCAGTCGTTTGGATACGCTTCTCAGAGAAATCAAGATAATGAACGAAAAGGGTTTTGTAGAAAAATTAGACGTTGACCGACTACAAGTGCAACGCAATAATTTAGTTACGGAAACAATAAAAGTACAAAACTTGATTCAATTATCTTATGGTTTACTAAAATTCCAGATGGGAATTAAGCAACAAGAGTCGATTTCGCTGAAAGATAAACTTTCTGAAACCGATGTAAATCTGCTTCAATTGCCAGAATATCAAGGAGTTGATTACGCAAATCGTATTGAATATTCAACTTTGATGACGCAACGTAAACTTACAACACTTGATATTGAACGTATTCAGAAAACGGCCTTACCAAAGGTATTCTTTAGTGGCTCATTGGGGGCGGGACATAGTAACCCACGTTTCAATCCTTTCGAGCGTTGGTTTGGGTCGTCGGCGTTGAGTTTGGGTGTTCAGATTCCGATTTATGATAGTGGCCTTCGCAAGATTCAAGTTCAACAACAAAATATCAACTTGACGAAAATCGACCAAAGTGCTTTGTTATTACGTGAATCGTTCGAGTTGCAGGCTACTCAGGGTATCATCAGTTTGAAAAATGGTTTAGAAACCCTCAAATCACAAAAAGCAAACATGGATTTAGCCGCTGAGGTGGTGCGAGTATCAAAAATTAAATATCAAGCAGGAGCAGGTACAAACATCGAAGTTGTCAATGCAGAATCTTCCTTGAAAGAAGCTCAAACCAATTATTTCGCAGCACTTTACGACTTATTGATTGCAAAAGTAGATTTAGACAAAGCAATGGGTAAACTATTGGCGGAGTAGCCCAGTGGGCAGTTTTCAGTAGTCAGTCGCAGTAATTTCTGAAAAAACTCAACATATAGTCACTCATTCATTCAAACATTCAAAACGGGCGGCGTTCCGCCTCATTCATTAATTTTAATATGAAAAACACATTATATATTTTATCAGCAGTAATCATTTTAGCTTCTTGCTCGAAAGGAGGCGGAGATAAAGTTTCGGAAAAAAGAGCTGAACTTGCTAAACTTCAAGCCGAAGAAAAAACATTGGCAGCAAGTATCAAAAAACTTCAAGCCGAACTTGATATTCTTGAACCAAAGAAAGAGGTAGAGAAAGTCATTTCAGTGACAGTTTCGCCGCTTGTTACTCAAACTTTCAAGCACTTTGTAGAAATTCAAGGTCGTGTTGATGCAAAAAACAATCTTTTTGTATCTCCACAAATGGGAGGGGCTATCACGAATCTTTATGTAAAAGAAGGAGATTACGTAAAACAAGGTCAAATAATTGCTACGATTGATAATTCGGTTTTGAAACAATCAATTCAAGAAATTGATGTACAGTTAGGTACGGCAAAAGTTTTCTTTGAAAAACAAAAATCGCTTTGGGACCAAAAAATCGGTACAGAAGTGCAGTACATTCAAGCAAAAGCGAATGTGGAAGCTCTTGAAAAACGTCTGGCAACGCTCCAAACACAAACAGCCATGACCAAAGTAATTGCCCCGTTGAGTGGTTTTGTGGATGAGGTTCGAATGAAAGCGGGCGAAATGGCTGCTCCAGGTTTGGGAATCGTGAGAATCGTAAATTCGGATAACTTAAAAGTAGTAGCACAAGTGGCTGATACCTATGCAAGTACTATCAAACAGGGTGATGTTGTGAGTATTAAATTCCCAGATTTAGGGAAAGAAACAACGGCCAAATTAACTTTTGTTGGTCAGACCGTGAATCCTGCCTCAAGAACATTTGCAGTAGAGGCTTCGATTTCTAAAATCGACCCTAAATTAAAGCCAAACATGACTGCCGTGATGAATATTAACGACCAAGCTAAAGGTAATGCGATTATCATCAATCAAAACTATATTCAGCACACAGAGTTAGGTGATATTGTTTACGTAGCAGTAACCGAAGGTGCAAAGAAAGTAGCACGTAGCCGTAAAGTAACGACGGGCGTAACTTATAATGGTGATATCGAGATTACATCGGGTTTGCAATCGGGTGATATGCTTATTACGCAAGGTTATCAAGACTTAGTTGATGGCCAAGCGGTTAATTATTAAACAACCCCACCCTAAATCCCTCCCCGATAAGGAGGGACTTTAAAAACTACGATTAAAAAATCTTTCCTTTTATTTCCCTTCCTATTGGGGAGGGAGTAGGGGTGGGGTTCTACATTCAAATTATATATTGGATTATGGAAAAAGATAATTTACATGAACAAGATTTACCTCACGGAAGTGGGTCAATCTACAACCTCGTTCGCTGGTTAGGTAATAACCAAACGACGGTCTATATTTTTACGGTCATGATTTTTATGGCAGGTTTAGGGATTTATTTCAACCTTCCAAAAGAGCAGTTTCCTGATATTAAAGTACCACAGATTTACGTTCAAACGATTTATTTTGGAACAACACCTTCCGATATCGAGAACGTAATCAATAAACCGATTGAAAAGCAGTTAAAGACGATTTCTGGTGTAAAACGCATTAAATCAAATGCTTTGCAAGATGTTTCGGTGATTTTGGTAGAATTTAACCCCGACGTAAAAGTTGAGGCGGCTCTGCAAAAAGTACGTGATGCCGTTGATAAAGCTAAGCGTGATTTACCACAAAAACTCGACAGCGGTCCAACTGCCCAAGATGTAAACTTCTCGGAGTTTCCGATTATGAATATCAACTTGGTTGGGAATTTTCCGCTTGAAAAACTCAAAGGATACGCCGAACAATTGCAAGATGAGATTGAATCTTATCCTGAAATTACGAAGGTTGATATTGTGGGTACTTTGAAACGTGAGATTCAGATAAACCTTGATTTATATAAAATGCAAGGTGCAGGTCTGACATTTTATGATATTCAAAGTGCAGTTCAGGGCGAGAACGTAAATATTTCGGGTGGAGAATTGAATGTTGATAATGTGCGTCGAACGATTCGTGTGAAGGGTGAGTTTAGCGGTATTCAGCAAATTCAAGACCTACAAATTCGTAGCTCTACAGGGGCAACGGTGCGTTTGGGTGATGTAGCAGATGTACGAGATAGCAGTGAAGAACAACAAGATTTTGCTCGTTTAGATGGAAAATCGGCCGTTACGCTCAATGTGGTGAAGCGTGCGGGTGCCAACGTAATTGCTGTTTCGGAGCGTATCGAAAAGTTACTTGAAAAATATCGTGAAGACCGCTTCCCACAAGGATTAGAAGTAAAAGTAACGGCCGATACGTCGGAGCGTGTAAAAAGTGAGATTGCCGATTTAGTAAATACCGTTGTATTAGGCTTTATTTTCGTTGTAATCGTTTTGATGTTCTTTATGGGTGTGCGTGATGCCATTTTTGTTGGTCTTTCGGTGCCACTTTCGGCCTTGATTGCCTTCATTCCGCTTTGGTTTTCGGGTTTTACGCTCAATACTATCGTACTCTTTGCCTTTTTACTTGGCCTCGGTATTGTGGTTGATGATGCCATTGTGGTTATCGAAAACGCCCACCGTTTATTCAATAGATTCAAAAATCTAAGCATTAAAGAGGCCGTAGCTTTGGCAGCATCAGAGGTTTTCTTGCCTGTGTTGTCAGGAACACTCACTACCATTGCTCCATTCTTCCCGCTATTATTTTGGCCAGGAATTGTTGGTGAATTTATGAAATACTTACCAATAACCTTGATTTACACACTTTTGGCCTCGTTGATTGTAGCGTATGTAATCAACCCAGTTTTTGCGATTTCATTCATGAAACGCCATAACGAAGGCGACCACGAAGATACAAGTTTCAAAGCTATTCGACGCCCAATGATTATCATGGCAGTTATTGCACTTCCTGCCTATTTGATTAATGTTGGTCTTGGTAATCTCGTTGTTTTGTGTGCTATTTTGTACGCTTTCAATCATTTTATTCTTACTCCGAAGATTATCATACCTTTCCAAGATGGAGCTTTACCACGCTTCAAACAAGCGTATCGTAACCTTATTTCTTGGGTAATCACGGGCTATCGTCCAGTATTTGCGGTGTTGAGTATGTTTGGTTTATTGATTCTGACATTCGTTTTGTTGGGAATCGTGAAGCCAAAAGTTATTTTCTTCCCGAGTGGTGAGCCTGACTACATATATGTGTATAACGTAATGCCAGTTGGAACGGATGCTCGTGTGACCGACTCAGTAACAAAGGTTATCGAAAGTAAAGTTTTTGCGGTAATTAAAAGAAATAAGGCTGAGGGTGCGATAAACTCGGTAATCTCAAATGTTGGTAAAAATGCAGGCGACCCATTCAATCCAGACCGTTCGGCAACGCCTCAGAAATCGAAAGTGACAGTTGCGTTTGTGAAAAAAGAATTCCGTGGAGAAACTTCTTCGGCCAAACTTTTGGAAGAAATGCGAAAAGAAATTCAGGGAATTCCAGGAAGTGAAATTTCGGTACAAAGAGAAAACAATGGCCCACCAACTGGAAAGCCGATTTCGGTTGAAATTTCGGGTGATGAATTTGATAAACTCATCGAAATTGAGAAAGAAGTTCGTAAGCGTATCACGGCCGCAGGTATTCAAGGAATTGAAGAATTGAAGTCGGATTTGATTACGAATAAGCCCGAAATCATTGTTGATGTTGATAAAGTAAAGGCTCAGCGTGAAGGTATTAGTACTTCACAAATTGCCTTGGCGATTCGTACGGCCTTATTTGGGGCAGAAATCTCGAAATACAGAGACGACAAAGACGAATATCCAATTCAATTAAGGCTAAAAGCTGATGACCGCAATCAGATTGAAAAATTATTGAGTTTGAATATCACGTATCGTGACATGAATTTAGGTGGTGTTTTGCGTCAAGTTCCATTAAATTCGGTAGCAAAAGTAAGTTATTCGACGACTTTTAGCCAAATTAACCGCAAAAACCAACAACGTATCATTACGCTTGGTTCGGAGGTATTGAATGGCTATAATGCCAACGAAATCGTGGCTGAGATTCAGGATAAAGTAATTGACCGAATGGAAATTCCGAGCGGCTATATCGTGAAGATGGGTGGTGAGCAAGAAGAGCAAGCCGAAACAGGAATGTTTTTGGCAGGAGCTTTAGGGGCAGCCGTTTTGTTGATTTACTTGATTTTGGCGACTCAGTTTAACTCGGTAATTAAGCCTGTT
>JALQYE010000299.1 GCA_023254245.1 Emticicia sp. | reverse complement strand
GTGTAAGTTATGCTCCAACCGAATTATCTGTTAAGGGTAGCTATCTGTAAGACCCTATTTATTTTGAAATGGTTGGATTTGGTTGAAAATATTTTGATACGTATAAATTTAGGCAAAAAAAAGCCTCTCAAAAAAACTGAGAGGCTAATCTTTTGATTGCAGAGTTACTTTACAAGATACTCGGGTGCAATCTTATCGTTAATAATAGCTGATGTTGTTACTTTAAGCGTACGCTTATCAATGCTGCTTAGATAAGTAGATTCAGACGGGAACTTAATGCCGTAGGCAGTATCGACATATTTTACATAATCTTCCGTAATGACTTCTCCCGTGCTTAATGTAAGTTTTTTTCTGGTTAAAAGTCCCGTTGTTTCATCAAAGTAAAGATTATACTTAACCCCTTTTCCGCTTAGCTCTACTTGCGTCACTTTCGCACCGTTGAGGGTTTCGCTTCCTACTACGGTTGCGATATAGCCTTTGGTTTGGTAATCAATAAAAGGTAAAAGGTTTTCTTTTAGCTCTCTACGCATGTTTTCTTGTTCTTTTTCACTCAAATCATTGGTTTCGTATTGCGTAGCTTTATCGGAGCTGCCAAGAGGCACTTTTCGCCAGCCATCTTGACCTTTAATGCCAAAAATAAACGTACGTTTCAAGATGGTTTTTGCTTTATAAAGAGCCGCTTCGCTGAATGAACCTTTTAGGTCGATGTCATAATCTGCCGCTGAATTTCCTCGGTAGGCTTGTTTGATAGAATAGGTCGATATTCCATCCCAAAGGGCTTTTCCGCCCGTTGCTTCTATGTGTTTATTGAAAATCTCATCGGCTGTTTGGGCAAAAGTGCCTAAGCTAATGAATATCAAAGAGAGAATTTTAATCGCTGTGTTTTTCATTGTATGTACTTTTGGTTTGTTGTGTGAAATAACGTTTTTTTTAGTGAAATTGTATAATTACGGCCGAAAATATCTTTTATAAAGTAAGAAACCTGCAAAGCCATGAGTATTAGACTTTGCAGGTTTCAGATGGTTTAATTAGCTGTTTTATTTGCCAGCTTCTTTGGCCCAAGTATCTTTCAAACCTACGGTTTTATTGAAAACTAATGTATCAGCCGTAGAATCGGGGTCTAAGCAGAAATATCCTTTACGCAAAAACTGATACGGCGTGCCGAGTGTTGCATGTTTGAGTGCAGGCTCAACTTTTGCTGTAATAACTTCTAAAGAGTCTGGGTTTAAGTATTCCTTGAAATCTCCATCTTCACGGCTTGGGTCTTCTACCTTAAATAATCGGTCGTAGAGTCTTACTTCGGCATCAACGGCGTGAGCCTCCGAAACCCAGTGAATTGTTCCTTTTACGTTAATACCCGAAGTATCGTTTCCACTTCGTGAATTTTCGATGTATGAGCAGTGAAGTTCAACGATTTCGCCGTTTTCATCTTTCACAATATCATCGCATTTGATAATATAAGCATGTTTCAGACGCACCATTAGGCCAGGCCCTAAACGGAAATATTTTTTCGTTGGGTTTTCCATGAAATCATCTTTTTCAATCAAAATTTCACGGCTAAATGGCATTGGTCTCGAACCACTTTCGTGGTCTTCGGGGTTGTTCTCGGCGGTTAGTTCTTCGACTTGTCCTTCTGGGTAGTTCGTAATCACTACTTTTATTGGGTCAAGTACAGCCATCACACGCGTAGAAACTTTATTGAGGTGTTCACGAACACAGAATTCTAATAAACTTACATCAATCAGGTTATCACGTTTGGCCACACCGATACGGTCGCAGAACTCACGAATGGCTTCAGGTGTGTATCCACGACGACGCATTCCTGAAATCGTAGGCATGCGAGGGTCGTCCCAACCTGTCACGAAGTTTTCGTTAACGAGTTGCAACAATTTACGTTTACTCGTAATGGCATACGAAAGATTCAAACGAGCAAATTCGTATTGTTTTGAAGGGAAAATCTCCAGACTTTCGATACACCAATCGTAAAGTTCACGGTGGGGTACAAACTCCAGCGTACAAATTGAATGCGTGATTTGCTCAATCGAATCTGATTGGCCATGAGCAAAGTCATACATCGGATAAATACACCATTTGTCGCCCGTGCGGTGATGCGTAGCAAATTTTATACGATAAATGATAGGGTCACGCATAAGCATGTTCGTAGAAGCCATATTGATTTTGGCTCTAAGCACGTGTGTGCCTTCGGCAAATTCGCCGTTTTTCATGCGTGTAAACAAATCGAGGTTTTCTTCGATTGTTCGTTCACGATAAGGACTATTGATACCTGCAAGGGTTGGTGTGCCTTTCATGGCTGCCATTTCTTCCGATGTGCTATCATCTACATAAGCTAAGCCTTTCTGGATAAGTTTTAGGGCAAACTCATATAGCTGGTCAAAATAATCAGAGGCATATAATTCTTCAGCCCAATCGAAACCGAGCCATTTTACATCGGCTTTGATAGACTCAACGTATTCGGTTTCCTCGGTTACTGGGTTTGTATCATCAAATCGAAGGTTTGTTTTTCCACCGTATTTCTGGGCAACTCCAAAATTCAAACAGATAGATTTTGCGTGACCAATGTGCAAATAGCCGTTTGGCTCAGGTGGGAAACGGGTCAAAACTCGACCATCATTTTTACCTGCTGCGAGGTCATCTTCGATAATTTGTTCAATAAAATTTAATGGTTTTTCAGTCGCTTCTGCCATGATTCTGTAAGTGGTGATGTTGCTATGTTGCGAATTTAACTATTTTTTAAGTTTAATGTTGGCAAGTACTTGTTTAACGCAAGATTTTATTGAATTAGTGAAATAAAAAATAAGAAATATTATGTTTTTAAGTAGGACAGGTTTGCAACCTGTCGATGCGTAGAAATAGTTTTACAAGTTCTCTGACACTGACTGGTTGCAAACCTGTCCTACATTTCTGATATTTACGGCTTAAATCATCAACAAAACAATATTCTACATGATTCTGATTGCAGATAGCGGCTCGACTAAAACCGATTGGCGAATGTTAGACCAAAACGAAGTAATTGCCGAAACGCAAACGGTTGGTTTTAATCCTTACTACCAAGATGCCGATTCGATTGCCAACGAATTAAAAATCAATCTTTTGCCGCTCTGCACGCAAGAAGTTACA
>JALQYE010000298.1:2866-3181 GCA_023254245.1 Emticicia sp. | reverse complement strand
CATGCTATTCACTCTTTTGAAGTGCGTGATTTGCCTCTCAATTCGTTCCGTAGTACAACTTCCGAAGTAGCCGAATTGGCTTCGATGTCGATGGAGTTGATTTCGATGGAGCATTGGGGCGTATTTTTCGAAAACGAAGAAGACCTAAAACGTGCCAAAATTGAGCATTTAGAAGATATTTTGGAGGTTTTGCCGTGGATTGCCACCGTCGATAAATTCCAACATTGGATTTATGAAAACCCAACGCACAGTATCGAAGAGCGTCAAACGCAATGGCTGAAAACCTTTGAACAATTCTCAGATTCAATAACTGAG
>JALQYE010000298.1:0-2856 GCA_023254245.1 Emticicia sp. | reverse complement strand
GGTGCAGTTTTACTACATCGAATACGGAATGGCTCAGTTGGGGGCAATCAGTGTTTGGAGAAATTACAAACAAGATGCCCAAAAAGGACTCGATGGCTACCTAAATGCCTTGCGGTTAGGCTACACCACAACCATCGGTAAAATTTATGAAGCCGCCAATGTAAAATTCGATTTTTCGAAAGAATACATCGCCGAATTGATGGATTTTGTGAAGGCTGAGTTAGCGAAACTGAAATAAAAATATTATACAAAATCATGCCTCTGGTAATTTATCAGAGGCATTTTTTATGTGATTTATTTCAAGAAAATGATGAAAATTCAGAATAAGATGCAGATTTTTGTATATTGACACCAACAACAAATTCCATCATTAACAAACTTTTATGAAAATCAGATTTTCTTTACTTCTATTCCTGTTGTTAACTTCCACACTTTCATTTGCACAAGGCATCACTTGCGGATTTGATGATAACGAAATCTCGCAGGAAATCATGAAACAGTTACCGCAGTTTGTTAAAGAACGCAAAGCACGCCAGCAAGCCATTGATGATTTTTACCTCTGTAAGGTAGTGGTTGATGTTGATTATCAGACCTTTAAGAAATACAATGGCGATACTCTTTTTATCAAAAATGAGGTAGCTACTATCATTCAGAAAGCTTCCGAAATCTACGAAAATGAAATAGCCACCAAGCTGGTACTGACCTATGTAAATATCTGGAAAGAAGAAGCAAAAGACCCTTACAATAACGTAACAGATATTTTTACGATGCTTACCAACCTTCGGAATGTTTACACAAATACATCTTTATCAAAAATTCCGAGCGATGTGGTGATGTACCTCAACTCAAAAGGTTTTTCGGGTGCGGGTGGTGTAGCGAGTGGTAAATTCAATGTTTCGCCGTGGCAAAATATCTCAACCATTGCTCACGAAATCGGGCATAATTTTGGTTCGCCACATACGCAAAGCTGTACGTGGCCAGGTGGTGCTATTGATTATTGCTATGCCGTAGAGGGAAGTTGTTATTCTGATGCCCTCGAAAACATCAAAGGAACATTAATGAGCTACTGCGGCCGCCGACTTAATAATTTTCACCCACTTTGTATTGAGTTAATGAACCGAACGGCCGCATCGAGATTCTTGAAAATTAGAGCAGTTACCGAAGCCGTTAAACTAAACGAAAACTGGGATTTTAACCGAGATGCTTATTTTTCTTGGAATACGATTGTCAATGCCGAAAGATATCTCATCGAATTGGCGGACGGAGCTGATTTCAAAAATATCGTTTTGCGAGATACGAGCGAGCAATCATACACTGTGTTGCCGTATTTGAAGAAAAACCAAAATTATTTTCTCCGAATTAAAGCAAAAAATAGGCTTGGTGAGGGGCAATGGTCAAATACAATGAAGGTGAATGTCCCAGCGATTGTCGAAACCCCGAAAATTCAGTCGCCAAGTAATGGGATGACTAATGTTGATGGCTCGACGCTTGTTTTGAGGTTCGATAAAATTGATGATGCCACCGAATACCAAATTCAGACGATTGGTTTTAGCTCGGGCAATACTTCTTATTCTTTTGATTTAAACGCTACTAATCGTCGTTCCACTACGAATTCATTGTCATTGGTTGTATCAAGCGAAGCGTTTACGTGGCGAGTGAGAGCCGTGAGAGGCTCAGAGACAAGTGCGTGGTCGAAGCCTTCAACGTTTTGGATAAAACCCAATACGAGTATTCTGGACCTAACTCAGCAAGCTCTCAATGGTTATCCGCTTACTTTTCCGATAAATTATAGTGCAGGTAGTGGCGATATTCTGGAGGTAAGGGTTATTGTTTCCGAGAAATCCGATTATTCCTCTCCGATTATTCAGAAATCTATCAAATCGGGTATTTATGCCAGTCAGACCAACTATCCGTTTTTGTTACAAAACTTGAAACCCAATACCACCTATTATGTAAAGTTTGAAGAATACAACAACGATAAATTTAATATCATTGGCTTGCCACAGGGACTTGTGCGTTTTACGGAGCGTTCGTTCAAAACGGGTACGGAGGCTATTCCCGAAAGTTTTTCATATTTCAATAATGCCAATGTCGAAAACCTAAGCCGTACGCTACGAAAAGTTATTTTTAATGATAATTACGCTTTTGTAACGACCAACGAGGGAATCGTTCAGATGAAACTCGATGGAACTTCAAGCAAATTAATCAACCGAAACGCCACAAATGGCAATGTAAGTAATGTATTACTTGATTCGAAAACCGATGTGGCTGGTAATCTATGGATTCTGACTCAGGTGAGTAAACGCATTGCTTTCGATGGAGTTTTTCCGAAGCCAACTTTTCGTTTGGCAAAATTAGACCCCAATACGTTCAAGATTCTTGAGTCGAGAGATTTTGTGGGCAGTAATAACGCAAGCTTTAGCAGTTTCGACCCACAAACCAGATTCGTCACAGATAATACAAGTATTCAGAAAGTCAATCAAGATTCTACCGATATTGTTTATCAGTTGCCGTCTGGTATTTCGCTTCAGCAAAGTGTGGTTTGGAGCAAAAACTCAGCTTGGATGCTCGTTTTTAATGGAAACAATGGCACTTACGAAATCTATAATTATAATTTTGAAACCAAAAAGGCGGAAGTTTTTAATCGAAACAATAGTTTATTGAGTAGCTCAATTAGTCAGATTTATTTAGATTCAAACGAGAACTTGTGGGTGATACATAGTGGCTCGACATTACTAAAATACAGTAAAGAAATGGGTTGGGTAAATCAGAATTTATCGCTTTCGGGTACAAATCGTGTCATTGGCGAAACCAACGGTAAGCTCTTTATATACAATATTTTAGGTACTAAAAGAG
>JALQYE010000297.1 GCA_023254245.1 Emticicia sp. | reverse complement strand
CATTTATTTTAGGTGGAACTTTCACTAATTTCTTAAAAGTCGTGCGAGAATCGGTCGGATTCTTCCCTCGTGTTTCGGTCAATGCCTTTAATATTTGGTATTTATTACTCAAACAAGACCCTACAAGCATCAACGATACACTAATTTTTGCAGGTCTTACTTACAAAAAATGGGGATTTATTATGTTTTTTGGTCTATCGGCTGCCACTTTTTTACCTTTGATAATCAATACATTAAACAAAATACTTTCTAAAAAATCGTTAGACCAAAACTACTATGCACTGCTTTGGCTAACAGCCGCCACAACTGCCATAGTTTTCTTTTTTGTAAATACTCAAATGCACGAACGCTACTCATTTCCTGCCATTCCAATGTATTTTGCGTATTCGTTGCTTACTAACCGTTATTCGATTTTTGCCTTAACTTCGGTTGCACATCTAATGAATGTCGATGGAACAAATAAATATTTAGGGCTAAACCCCTACAAACCAGAGTTTACTGCAATAATTTTCGGTATAATTTTGTTTTTATCATTAGTAAGGCTCTACAAAGGATTTAAGTTTAAATTGAATTTACAGTAAATTTTAACAAAATTAAATATACAATTTTTCCTATAAAAACAAATTATTTAATATAAAAAATTGGTTTCACTTATACAATAATTTTCATTTTTATAAAAATTTCAAAATAAATTGAAAATAACATTTTTAACTTTTGCTCTAATCTTTTCACTACTTGCTTGCTCACATAAAATGAACCCCGATAAGTATAAAAAAAGTCAGATAATCTTTGGCAATGGCGGTGGATTTACGAACTTAGTGAACGAATACCATCTACTCGAAAATGGGCAACTTTATCATAAGAGAAGCATCGATACGGTTTTTACCGAACTTGGTAAGCAAAATAGCGATTCGGTGAAGATGCTTTTCGCCAAAACGAAAGTTTTATTTGATGAAACAAAGGGCTTCCGTGAACCTGGTAATATGTATTATTTCATAAAGTTGAAACAAGACACAACCACGACCGAAATCGTTTGGGGAGCTTCCAAAGAAACTTCGCCAGCAAAAGAATTGTACAAAGAATTGATGAATTTAGTAAATTTGAAATAACTTAGTATTCTTCCAGCAACTACGAAGGTAATTTACCTCTTTTGCATAACATATATCTCATTAAACAAAGCTTCCAAACTAATTAATTATGAGACTGACTTTTATCTTCCTCTTTTTTGCCGCAACAAGCACTTTCGCTCAGAAAGGTTTCGACAAAAAAAATAAACCAGTGGCAGAGAAAAATGACTTGCCAACTGGGCAATTTATTGAAATTGATGGGCAAAAAAGTGATAAAAATACTCGTCAATCAAGCCTACCAAGCATCTCAACCAAATTTGTAAGTAAGCTAAAAGTAACCCACGATAGCGAGACTGGTGGGGTGCTGATGATTGAAAATTTGTCAAAATCGCCCGCACCTAACGCTCGTAAAGGCCTGCAAGTGATGGCGATTGATTTTTTGGCACAAGTAAAAACTGCTCTTAAAATCGAAGACCCGAATCAAGAACTCGAAATGGTAAATATGGAGTCTGACGAAATCGGTATGACTCACATTCAACTCCAGCAAAAATATAAAAATATACCCGTTTATGGTGGAGAAATCTGGCTACATACCAAAGGCGAAAAAATTGATGTATTGAATGGTAGAAATTTCCCGACTCCAAATTTGGCTTCCATCACCCCTACTTTATCAGAAGATAAAGCTATTGCGTTTGCAATGACCGATGTAGCTCAAAAATCAATCGTGCAAAAAGCAGGTGTAACTGGTCAATTATTGGGTAAAATGCAAAATACCGCCGAGCTAATTATCTATCATAAAGATGGAAGGTTTGATGATGAACGCTTGGCATATAATCTTACGGTTCGTCCAAATATGCTTGAACGTTGGACATATTTTATTGATGCCAATACAGGCGAAGTCTTAAAGAGATTCAACAATACTTGCTCACTTGATGGGCCATTTACGGCCACTGCTCGTGACCTTGCAGGTATCTCTCGCACATTCAGCGTACAACAATCGGGCAGCACATATTATATGCTTGATACGCAACGCCCAATGTATAATAAAACAACTTCAAAACTGCCCGATGACCCAGTTGGAGGTATCTGGACGATTGATGCACAAAATACTACTTCTGATAACATGAAGTATAGCCAAGTAACGACCAATAGTTTAAATAGCTGGAACGCAACGGCGGTTTCGGCTCACTATAATGCAGGTATTTGCTATGAATATTATCGTACGAAATTCGGAAGAAACTCACTTGATGGTAAAGGAAGTACGATTATTTCTGTAATCAATATTGCAGATGATGATGGCAAAGGTATGGATAACGCCTATTGGAATGGTGAATTTATGGGCTATGGCAATGGTCGTGATGCTTTCAAGCCACTGGCAGGAGCTTTAGATGTTGGCGGACACGAAATGACCCATGGGGTTGTTGAGGCAACGGCTCGTCTGGAATACCAAAATCAGTCGGGAGCATTGAACGAATCGTTTGCGGATATTTTTGGAGCAATGATTGACCGTGACGATTGGACAATGGGCGAAGATATAATCAAGGCAGGGTCTTTTCCATCGGGTGCGTTGCGTAGTTTGTCTAACCCAAACCAAGGAGGTAAAAATGACCCTGGCTACCAGCCAAAAACGATGTCACAGTACGCAAATCTTCCAAATACCGATGATGGAGACAATGGTGGCGTTCACGTAAATAGCGGTATTCCAAACTATGCTTTCTATTTATTTGCCTCAAATGCAAGCGTAGGTAAAGATAAAGCCGAGCAAGTCTATTACCGAGCTTTGACTAAGTATCTTACTCGAACGTCAAAATTTGTTGATGCACGTTTGGCAGTTGTGCGTTCAGCCGCTGATTTATATCCAACCGATGTGAGCATCCAAAATGCAGCAAAGGCAGCCTTTGATGCCGTAGGAATTACCGACCCTAATGGAACTTCGAGTGGTACAACTACTCCACCTGCCCCAACCCAAACACAACAGACAATACCTGTCAATAACGGTGGCGATTTTATCTTAGTTTTTGAGCCATCTTCAGGTAAACTTTATACAGCAAAAGCCAATGCTGCTGTAAGCGAATACAAGGTAATTTCGTCGAGTGGGTGTTTAAACAAACCAAG
>JALQYE010000296.1 GCA_023254245.1 Emticicia sp. | reverse complement strand
GCCAATGTACTGGTTTTGAGGAAATTGCGTCGTGAGTTTTGTTGTTTTTTGTCGTGAGAGTTGTTCATGCGAATAGAAGGTTGAATTTTTACGAAATGTAGAGAAAAATTAGGGAGGAAAAAAGATGAAAGTAAAAAAGGCGTAATCTCCTCAGAAATTACGCCTTTTAATATTTTGTAATAATTTAGAAGGTTGTGCTACTACACCGTTTGTTTTTCTAAATTAAATAAATCATTCAACACATCAATCAATGTTTCGGCTTCGCCACGTTTACAAGCTGCTTTTAGTTGAATCACAGGCAATTTGATGATTTTTTGCATCATACTGGCCGTAATTTTATCCATTTTTTCTGCTTCTTCGGCCGAAAGTTCTTTTACGAAACGAGCCATTTCTTCTTTTCTGATTTGTTCCAAAGCCCCTTTCAATTTCTGAATCGTTGGCGAAACAATCATTTCTTGCGACCAATTATTAAACTCACCAATCGCATCGCTGATGATGTCCATCACCTGCGGAATCGCTTCCATTCGGCGTTGGAGAGCCTCATTGGCACGGCGTTGAATTTCGTCCAAATCATAGGCAACTACGCCCGTAACTTCTTCAATATCAGTCGCAATACTATTCGGTACCGAAAGGTCAATCAAGTATTTTACGGCAAGCGTTTTATCTTTCAGCGTTTCTTTCGTAATAATCGGAGATTCGCAACGAACCGAAGAAATAATAATATCAGCATTCAAAATATTCTGATTAACAAATTGATAATCAGCTACTTCAAACCCCAATTCGTTGGCCAGGGTTTGTGCTTTTTCTAAAGTACGATTGGTAATCGTGATATTTTTATAGCCTTTGTCTGCCAATGTGCGGCACACATCTTCGCCGATTTCACCCAAACCAACCACCAAAACTTTCGGGTTACTCAAAAGTGGCAAGAAAGTTTCCATCACTTCTACGGTTGCGTAGGAAGTAGAGGCTGCTCCATCACGGAATGAAGTTTCTTGAACTACTTTTTTATTGGTAAAGAAAATCGTGTGAAGCAAGCGGTGTAAAAACGGCCCCGCCATTTGCACATCGGCTGCCCATTGGTAAGCGTGCTTTACTTGATTCGGAATCTGTAAGTCGCCCACAACTTGTGAGTGTAAGCCCATTGAAACCTCAAACAAGTATTTTACGGCTTCGTTGTGGTCGTTGATTATCTCAAAATATGGAAGAACTTCGGTTGAGCTAAGTACTTTTTGACTGGCAATCAGGCGGATTATTTCTTCGCCTAAATTACTCTCCGAAACGTAGTAAACTTCAGTACGATTACAAGTAGAAAGCACAAGCACTTCTGACACCTCAAACGTTTCACGCATCTTCAGCATCAAAGCTTTAGATTCTTCTTCGTTAAGTGCAATTTGTCCTCTTAGCTGTAAGGAGGCTTTTTTATGCGAAATCGTTATTGCTTTAAATAGTCCGTGCATCTTTTCTAAAATAGTTTGCAAATTTACGCTCAGAATCGTATATGATTGATATGATTTCTATCAGTTTTTTTAATTTAGAATTATTCTAAATTATTATCACCATTGTTGCTGTTTAATCTATGAAAAATACAAAAATACTGGTACGGTTTTTAATCTAAATTTAATATACAGAGTTAGTATTTAGGAAGCTTGAAATACACTAACGTAAAATCTATAATCATTGTATTTTATACTCTAAAAAACTGTTGAGCAGCATTTTATTGATATATTATAGATACGTGTTTTCAAAGCTAAATGTTTCTTGAAGCAGTAATTTCTTGTTTGAATATATCTACGATAATCAGCGAAGAAAAGTTTGATGCAGAAAATAAAAGTGTCAACTAAAAGTTAATTATAAAACAAGAAGTCGATATTTGAACTATTATTATGCTGATTGTATAAATATGATTTTTATCATAAAAAGCCTTTACGCCACTATTTTAGCATTATCAAATTAAATTTTTATGGCAAAAAGAGAAGTTTTTGTAAATATTTATGAGCAAATAACGGGTTGGCGATTTACAGCCATTGCGGTTCTGCTTGCGATAGGAATAGGCGTTTTATATTATTTCAATCAGCTGGCTCAACAAGTGGAGGAGCGAGAAAAAAAATATGCTACCTTATATGCTGCAAGTATAAAGTTTTTTATCGAAATGAGCTTAGAAAGCACTTGTGACTATACGTTTGTACAGGAGGTATTAGAAGCTAATGAGACGATTCCAGCAGTAATTGTACAAAATGGTGTGCCGATTAATAATATTAATATTCCTGAATTTAGAGATACAACTCGTATTTGGAAGCCAAAAGAACAGGAAATGATATTATACACAAAAATCTCAGAAATGGCAAATGAGCATCCACCGATTGAATTTTCGATTGGGAAAGATAAAGTTTCCTTATACTATAGTAATTCAGTGGTAGCTAAACAATTACGATATTTTCCCTACATTTTGTTGGGTACGTTTCTGATATTCGGCTCATTGGCGTTTATTGCTTATAGTTCTTCTCGTAAGGCTGAGCAAAACCGAGTTTGGGTAGGTTTAGCCAAAGAAACGGCTCATCAGCTCGGGACACCGATTTCGGCTCTGATGGCTTGGGTTGAAGTCCTTCGCTCAAATCCAGATTTTGATGTCAGTATTGGCGATGAAATGGAAAAAGATGTAAAACGTCTGGAAACTATTACTACTCGCTTCTCGAATATAGGTTCAGTGCCGCAGATGAGTGAAGAGCAAATTTCGCCATTGATTCAACAAACACTTAGTTATTTGGAAAGAAGGATTTCGACAAAAGTAAAAGTGCATTTCGATAGCCAAGTGTCAGAAAATGTAAAAGTTAGCTTAAATAAACACTTGGTAGAGTGGGTGGTGGAAAACCTGTGCAAAAATGCCGTTGATGCCATGGGTGGAGTAGGAGAGTTATTTGTGTCGATTACACCTGCGGGTAAGAAAACGATTGCAATTGATGTACGAGATACAGGAAAAGGGATTTCAAAAGCGAATGTTCGGAAGGTTTTTAAACCTGGTTTTAGTACCAAAAAACGTGGTTGGGGCTTAGGACTTACACTGGCAAAACGTATTATCGAAAATTATCACGAAGGAAAGCTTTTTGTGAAAGATACACAAGTAGATAAAGGAACAACCTTTCGGATTTTGCTGGATACCGTTTAGAAATAAAAAAGACTCGGTCGGTGGTTGAGCGTAGTCGAAACCACCGACCGAATCTTTTTTTAAG
>JALQYE010000295.1 GCA_023254245.1 Emticicia sp. | reverse complement strand
AAGGTTCTATTTTCTGCTAAATACAGGGATTTAGATTTTAAAACGATTGACAAACTTTGTAATATAAATAAAGAATTTGAAAAATTCATCGAACAAACCGAGACTCTATTAAAAGCTGAGGAACGCTACTATAAATCAACAGAAAAAGAACTTGATGAATTCTGTGATTCATATTTTGAAAATGACACTGAAGTAGAAAAGTACTGTAAAGAAAAGCATATTCCACTTGAATAAACAAATTAAACTATTTTCCTATGCCACAAAAAACCTGCTTAGAATGCGGAGAACCCATCATTGGGCGGTCGGACAAAAAGTTTTGTTCGGACTTATGCCGCAATGCTTATAATAATAAGGTAAACTCCGACGCCAATAATTATGTCAGAAATACAAACAACGCTCTCCGCCGAAATCGTAAGATATTAGAAGATATTTGCCATGACGATAAAAGCAAAACAACTCGAAGTACACTGCTTGACCGAGGGTTTGATTTTGGTCTAATTACGAGTGTACGCACCACCCAAAAAGGCTCAACTTATTATTTTGTCTATGAATACGGCTATCTCGAACTCGACAATGATTTTTTCTTGGTCGTAAAAGATAACAAAGCCAAAACCGATTAGATGCTGATTTAAACTCAATCTAAATTAGGGGCTTAAAAGAGCTAAAGCATGGTTTTCAGCACTTTTTTGCTAACTTTACATCGTGAAAGCATCTATTTCAAAATTTCTGATAATAATTTATCTATTTTCGGCAACTGAAGCAAGTCAGTTGTTGAAACTTCCTTTGCTGTTTTCACACTTCGTTGAGCATCAACAAAAAGACCCTTCAATGTCGTTTGGCGGATTTCTTTATCATCATTATGCTATCGAACACGGCGACGATGGCGATGCCGCTACCGATAACAAACTGCCTTTCAAATCGCACGACCATTGTTGTTCGTTTGTATTCCCGATTAGTATCTTTCATACGATTCAACTTTCGCAGATAAAAACCATTATCATCGAAAAGAAAAACATATTTTTTGCTTCTTCTGGCAATATCATTTCAGCCTACCTTGCTTCTATTTGGCAACCGCCAAGATTCTGATTTTATAGCGTACGTTCGTCGAGTTTTAGACTCATTCTATCTCATTTTTGATATAAAATCCAAAAGTGAGCTACATTTCTATAAAATTACACCATAACTTACTCATCTTATTGGGTAATAGTTGTGCATATCTCATTCTATTAAAATTATGCTAAATTCAATCATTGGGTTTGCTATCAGAAACAAACTCATCGTTGGACTTTTTACGATTGCTCTCATTGGCTATGGCAGCTATGAAGTAACTAAACTGCCCATTGACGCGGTTCCTGATATTACTAATAATCAAGTACAGGTAATCACGATTGCTCCGTCGTTTGGTGCAACTGATATCGAACGCCTCGTGACGTTCCCCATCGAGCAAGCCAATAATAATATCTCGGGACTTCAAGAAATCCGAAGTTTTTCTCGCTTCGGGCTATCGCTCGTAACCATCGTCTTCGATGATGAAACCGATATTTACTGGGCAAGACAGCAGGTAGCCGAACGCCTCCAAAGAGTACAAACCGAAATTCCTGCGGGCATCGGTGTTCCTGAACTCGGCCCAGTTTCTACTGGTTTGGGCGAAATCTATCAATATGTGGTTCGCCCAAAAGAAGGGTATGAGTCTAAATATAATGAAACTGAGCTTCGTACAATTCAAGACTGGATTGTACGCCGACAACTACTGGGAGTAAAAGGCGTAGCCGAAGTAAGTAGTTTTGGCGGGAAACTCAAACAATATTCTGTTGAAATCGACCCACGTAAGCTCCAATCGAATGGCATTACCATCGGTGATATTTTCAAGGCTCTCGAAAGCAATAACCAAAATACGGGTGGTGCATACATCGAAAAGGGTTCAACAGCTCTGTTTATTCGTAGCGAAGGGCTCATCGGTAACTCAGAAGACATTGGCAATATTGCTATTAAAAATTTGAGTGGTGGCACTCCTCTATTTATCAGAGATGTAGCCGAAATCAAAATCGGTCATGCAACTCGATACGGAGCATTGACTTTCAACGATAAAGGCGAAGTGGCAGGAGCGGTAGTGATGATGCTCAAAGGTGCCAATAGTAGCGAGGTTATTAAAAACGTAAAAGACCGTGTTGCTCAAATCCAGAAAACACTTCCCGAAGGTGTAATCATTGAACCTTTCCTTGACCGTACCAAAATGGTAAACAACGCCATCGGAACAGTAGAAAAAAACCTTTTAGAAGGAGCATTGATTGTGATTTTTGTGTTGGTGCTTTTTCTCGGAAATTTCCGTGCTGGTATTTTGGTGGCTTCGGTTATTCCGCTGGCGATGCTTTTTGCCATCATCATGATGAATCTTTTCGGAGTAAGCGGCAACCTTATGAGTTTGGGAGCATTAGATTTTGGTTTGATTGTCGATGGGGCTGTTATTATCGTTGAGGCAGTCATGCACGTGCTGGCGGGCAAGCATGCTCACGGTCGGGCGGCATATACACAAGGGGAAATGGACGATATTACCGAAAAATCGGCAGGAAAGATGATGAACAGTGCAGTTTTCGGGCAAGTAATTATCTTGGTTGTGTATCTTCCTATCTTTACATTACAAGGCATCGAAGGTAAAATGTTTAAGCCAATGGCACAAACAGTAGCTTTCGCTCTTTTGGGGGCCTTTATTTTATCGTTGACGTATATTCCGATGATGAGTGCCGTATTCTTGAGTAAGAAAACCAAACACGAACCCAATATTTCGGATAGATTGATGGCCAAAATCGAACACGCTTATCAATCAGCTTTGAGTAAAATTCTTAGTTTTCCGAAAGTTGTTCTCGGTGCAACTATTGGTCTTTTTGTATTGGCCCTTATTGTATTATCAACACTCGGAGGCGAATTTATCCCTGCTCTCGAAGAAGGTGATTTTGCCGTAGAAACTCGTGTGCTTACGGGTAGCAATCTCAATACAACCATCGAAAACACGCAAAAAACTGCTCATATCTTGAAAACTCGTTTTCCTGAAGTAGAAAAAGTAGTGACCAAAATTGGTAGTGGCGAAGTACCAACCGACCCCATGCCTATGGAAGCCTGTGACATGATGGTAATTTTGAAAGATAAAAGCGAATGGACATCGGCGAAAACATTTGATGAATTGGCCGAAAAAATGACCAAAGAACTCGCCGAAGTGCCAGGCGTAACGGTTGGGTTTCAGTTTCCTGTTCAGATGCGTTTCAATGAATTAATGACAGGTTCAAGGCAAGATGTGTCTTGCAAAATATT
>JALQYE010000294.1 GCA_023254245.1 Emticicia sp. | reverse complement strand
AAGGAAAAGCAGGTATTGCTCTTTTCAAGGCAGGTATCATGGGTATGTTGATGGGTAAATACATCACCGAACATGATGCAAAAATTGCTGATAAATTGGCTTACGTAATTTCTGGTGGAGATTTGAGTTATCCGCAAATGGTTACTGAGCAGTATCTATTGGATTTGGAAAGAGAGGCATTCTTATCGCTTTGTGGAGAGAAAAAGACAATGGAGCGTATGCAAGGGCTTTTGACGGGAGGAAAGCCTCCTCGTAATTAATTCTTTTACCACTAAGGCACTAAGAGACACTAAGTTACAGATGATTACTCAGAAATATGTTAATCAGATTGCTTATCGAATCGTTGGTTGTGCAATGGAAGTACACAAAGCACTTGGACCTGGTTTATTAGAATCTGTTTACGAAGAGTGTCTTCTTGAAGAGTTAAGAATCAATGGTCTATCGGTGAATTCACAACAAAAAGTGCCTTTGGTATATCGTGATAAAGTTTTAAAAAGTGAGTTGAGATTAGACATTTTAGTCAATGATTTAGTTGTAGTCGAATTAAAAGCAGTTGAGCAATTAATGCCAATTTTTAAAGCTCAACTACTTTCTTATCTGAAACTAAGTCAAAAACCAAAAGGTCTTTTAATAAATTTCAATAGTGTATTGTTAAAAGAACAAATAGTCTCGTTGGTAACAGAAGAATTTTCAAAATTACCTAAAGAATAAAAACTTAGTGTAACTCTGTGTTCTAAAGTGCCTCCGTGGTAAAAAATAAAAGATAAAAAAATGAACGCATATATAGTAGCTGGCTACCGAAGTGCAGTCGGCAAAGCACCCAAAGGAGTTTTTCGCTTTACTCGCCCCGATGATTTGGCGGCTGATGTAATCAAGCACCTCATGGCACAAGTGCCAAACCTCGACCCTGCTCGTGTTGATGACCTCATCGTAGGAAATGCCGTTCCTGAGGCCGAGCAAGGTATGCAAATGGCTCGTTATATTTCGCTTTTATCGTTAGGTAAAAGCGTAGCGGGTGTAACTGTAAACCGTTATTGTGGTTCGGGCGTCGAAACCATCGCAATGGCTGCGGCTAAAATCAGTGCTGGAATGGCCGATTGTATCGTAGCGGGAGGAACCGAATCAATGTCGATGGTACCAACAACGGGTTGGAAAATGGCATTGAATTATGGTTTGGCTTCGCACCACCCAGATTATTATATCGGAATGGGACTTACGGCCGAACAAGTAGCACAACAATTCAACATTGGGCGTGAAGAGCAAGATATTTTCTCTTACAATTCGCACCAAAAAGCATTGGCTGCTCAAGCGGCTGGCAAATTCGATGCTGAAATTGTGCCGATTACAGTAAAAGAAACTTATTTCGACGAAGCCACTGGCAAGAAGAAAAACAAAGAATATACAGTAACCAAAGACGAAGGCCCACGTGCCGATACAAGCGTTGAGGCTTTGGCAAAACTTCGTCCAGTTTTCTCAATGGGTGGAAGTGTAACGGCTGGTAATTCATCACAAACTTCTGATGGTGCAGCTTTCGTAATTGTGATGTCGGAAAGAATGGTAAATGAATTGGGCTTAAAACCAATCGCTCGCATGATGGCTTATGCTTCGGCGGGTGTAGAACCACGCATCATGGGAATTGGCCCAGTGGCGGCTATTCCGATTGCTTTGAAACAAGCAGGTTTGAAACAAGATGATATTGATATTATTGAACTAAACGAAGCATTTGCTGCTCAGTCTTTGGCAGTTATCAAAGAATTGGGCTTAGACATGAGCAAAATCAATCCAAATGGTGGAGCAATTGCTCTCGGTCATGCTCTTGGTTCAACGGGTGGACGCTTAACTGTGCAAGTTCTGAACGAACTTCGTCGCCAAAATAAAAAATATGGTATGGTTACGGCCTGCGTTGGCGGTGGTCAAGGTGTAGCGGGGATTTATGAACTACTCTAAAATCGCTCCAACACCCCCAGCCCCTAAAGGGGAGTTTCTGATTCTTAGTAACTTCTTCAAAGGTCTTGTTGCATCTTGCAGCAAGACCTTTTTTATTTAGCTGAATAAAAATCCCCCTTTAGGGGTTAGGGGTTTATTTTAAAATTCCTACATTTGCTCTCAATAAGTGTTTTTTTGACACCTAAAATTTTTCTTCTTTATTCAATCTTTTATAATCAGAACTATGAAACAGGTTTTCGCACGAAACATGATGCTATTTTTGATGGCATTGGTTTTCTCTATTTCTTCTTTCGCACAGGGAGGTCAATTTCGAGTATTACTCTTTACAAAAACAGATGGTTTTCACCACGAATCTATTAATGAAGGTGTAACGGCTGTTAAAAAGTTGGCCGAACGCCACAGCTTTAGTGTTGATTGGCAAGAAAATGCTTCGGTTTTTAATGATAAAGCCTTAGAAAGATACCAAGCGGTTATTTTCTTGAATACTACTGGAAATATCTTGAATGATGAACAACAAGCGGCTATGGAAAAATTTATCAAAGCTGGCAAAGGCTTTGTGGGTATTCATAGTGCAAGTGATACTGAATATGACTGGCCATGGTATGGTAAATTGGTAGGTAATTACTTCAAGATTCACCCAGCACAACAAACGGCTTATTTGAAAGTGGAAGATAGTAATTTCCCTGGTATGGAGCGTTTCCCTAAAAAATTACTTTGGACAGACGAATGGTATGAGTTCAAAACTCCTTCTCCAGCCAATGACTTGAAAGTTTTGGTTTCGATTGATGAGAAATCATATAACCCAAACACAAAATGGGGCGATAACGAAGGAAAAGGTATGGGTTTCCACCCGATTTCTTGGTACCATAACTACGATGGCGGTCGTGCTTTTTATACTGCTCTCGGCCACATTCCATTGGTTTTCAGCGACCAAACATTCCTTGACCATCTTTATGGCGGCATTTATTGGGCTGCTACTGGTAAAGGACTATAATTTAATTAATAATTGAAAATGGATAATTGAGAATTAGTTCATTTTATATTTTATTGAAGCCTCTTTTCTACTCGAAAAGAGGCTTTTTAAACTTATCGCTTCATTTCTTTCTCGATACTCTCTTTATACGTAAAAAAATCAACTTGCAGCGTGTGCCGAGGGGTTTGTTTGTAGCGTTTAGCGAGTTTCTGCTTATCTTCTTCGATGGATTTCAACATTAGCTCTTTTGTTGGTAATTTACTCTCTCCTTTAATAATTTTTGCTACCCACTTGGCTTGAATTTCGGCCAAAGGCATGATAGCCCCCAAAGGCTGAATCAAAGCCAAAAAGAATAAATTTTTGTAATCGGGGTGGACAACCTTTTTATAGAGTCGAATATCGTTGGTTTCTTCTACATCGAATTCGGCGTAATGTTTTAAGAATGGAAACGTAACTTTATAGCCCGT
>JALQYE010000293.1 GCA_023254245.1 Emticicia sp. | reverse complement strand
TTCAAAGAAAGTATTTTATTCCCATTCTTTAGATGCTCTTATTATTTTTAATTACATATTTTTAAACAGGCTCTTAAATTGGATAGAGTAAATTAATATAGCAAAGTAAGCACTCTTTTTCAATCTTAACTACCGAAATATTTGCTTTTTCTTATATTTTTTTGACTTTAAATTAGTTCGACAAGGAAATTAGTGCTTAAAAAAAGCTCTCTAAATTATTTTTACAGACGATACATTAAACCTACTACAAGAGCATTTTCATTATCAATTTCATCAGTTGTACGACGGCGGCGGAAGATGTAACGATAGCCCAACTCCGATTCCAGATGCTTCGTAAAATTATGATTGAATGTTACACCCAGTTGATTTTGCTCGTACTTTTTTGTGGAATTTGGTGGTGCTCCAAACAAAAACTCTTGTAAGAAAACCAAGCTATTGGTTTCGGAAATCGGTTGACGAAATTGCAATCGCTGACGGAAACGCCCAGCTGTGCGGTCGGTAAATGTGCGATATTCGTACTGGGTTCGCCACTGAAAAGTGGCTTTATTGAAATTCTTGAAGTATTCTATTCCGGGAGTGAATCGCCACTCGACAGTGGGTAATCGTTCGAAGTCGGCTTCTTTTCCTAAGATTTGGTACGCATGCCACCTCGAAGCACCAAAATTAAAGAGCCAATTTTTTGTACGATACCCCACAATAATACGCTGGGCATCGAGCAAGGATTTATCTAAAAAATTGTATTTAGACGTACGAAAATCATTTTGACGTCTGTAGGCCACATCGCCCGAAACAACCCATTTTCCAAATTGCTTACTAAGCAACAATCTTGACCAAACAGTTGCGTGATTATAGCTTTGAGCATGACTCGGAGCATATAAGAAAAATAGCATAAAACATAATCCGAGTGTTTGAAGGACTTGTCGATGTATTTTGATTGGTTGTTGTACTTTTTTCACTTAATGTAATTATCTGATAGACAAGGGCGTAAAATCTAAAATGCAAAATTATAAGAAAAAAACAAAGACGAGATTAAAATACCACTAAATCTACCAAATTAGTGTAAGTTAGCCAGAAGTATGGCTTGTTGATACCCTCAAATATTGCTCAAATTATTGATTTTTTTGAAAATAATTGTACTATTCTTATTAACAATTTGATAATCAGGGGATTGTCTGAATTAGTTAAGGAATTATCATTTATATTCCGTAATTTTGCGGTTTATTTAAGAAAAAGTGTTCTTCGTCATTGTTTATCCGTCGTCCGTTGGGTAAATGCTGACGCCAACGAACTAAACAATTACATTTAATGAATAACATCAGAAACATCGCCATCATTGCTCACGTTGACCACGGTAAAACTACATTGGTTGATAAAATCATTCACGCTTCAAAAATTTTCAGAGAAAACCAGGAATTCGGTGATTTGATTCTTGACAACAATGACCTTGAGCGTGAGCGTGGTATCACTATCGTTTCTAAGAACGTATCAGTGAGATACAATGGCGTAAAAATTAACATTATTGATACCCCAGGTCACTCCGACTTTGGTGGTGAAGTGGAGCGTGTATTGAAATTAGCCGATGGCGTAATTTTATTAGTGGATGCTTTTGAAGGACCAATGCCACAAACTCGTTTTGTATTGGGCAAAGCTCTTCAATTAGGTTTGAAACCAATCGTTGTTGTAAATAAAGTTGATAAAGAAAACTGCCGCCCAGACGAAGTTCACGAGCAAGTTTTCGATTTGATGTTCAACCTCGAAGCAACCGAAGACCAACTCGACTTCCCTTGCTTGTATGGCTCATCAAAACAAGGTTGGATGAGTACTGACTACAAAACTCCAACAACCGATATTATTCCGTTGTTAGATGCTATCATTGAGCATATTCCTGCTTCACCAGTGGTTGAAGGTTCGGCTCAATTACAAATTACTTCATTGGATTATTCTTCGTTTGTGGGTCGTATCGCTATCGGTCGTGTAGCGAGAGGCGTTTTGAAAGAGGGAATGCAAGTGGCTCTTTGTAAGGCTGATGGTTCGGTAAAACGAAATAAAATCAAAGAATTACAAGTATTTGAAGGTCTTGGTAAAGTAAAAGTTTCAGAAGTAGCTTCAGGCGAAATTTGTGCGATTACGGGTATCGAAGATTTCGAAATCGGTGATACTATCGCTGATATGGAAAATCCAGAGGCTTTACCACGTATCTCAATCGACGAGCCTACGATGAACATGTTGTTTACGATTAACAACTCTCCTTTCTTCGGAAAAGAAGGTAAATTCGTAACATCACGCCACCTTCGTGACCGTTTGATGAAAGAAACTGAGAAAAACCTTGCATTGAGAGTTCAATCAGGCGATACTGAAGATAAATTCTTGGTATTTGGTCGTGGTATTCTTCACTTATCAGTTCTTATCGAAACGATGCGTCGTGAAGGTTATGAGCTTCAAGTTGGTCAACCACAAGTATTATACAAAGAAGGCGAAAACGGTGAGCGTCTCGAGCCAATCGAAACTTTGGTTGTTGACGTTCCAGAAGAAACTGCTGGTAAAGTTATCGAACTCGCTACACAACGTAAAGGTGAATTGTTAATTATGGAGCCAAAAGGCGACTTACAACACCTTGAGTTCAATATTCCATCACGTGGCTTGATTGGCTTACGTTCGAGCGTATTGACAGCTACTTTCGGAGAAGCTATCATGAACCACCGTTTCAAATCGTATGAGCCATTCAAAGGAGCAATACCTGGTCGTGTAAATGGTTCGTTGATTGCCAGTGGTAATGGCCCAGCAACTCCTTACTCGATTGATAAATTACAAGACAGAGGAGCGTTCTTCATCGACCCAGGTGAAGAGGTTTACATGGGTATGGTAATTGGTGAGCATAACCGTCAAAACGACATCGTTGTGAACGTACAAACTGCAAAACAATTAACCAACATGCGTGCATCTGGCTCAGATACAAACGTGAAGATTGCTCCAAAAATCAACTTCTCATTGGAAGATGCCATGGAGTATATCCAAAAAGATGAATACTTAGAAATCACGCCAAAATCGATTCGTATGCGTAAGATTTATCTTGACGAAAACGAGCGTAAACGTGCTGAAAGCAAAGGTACTTTCGCAATGGCGTAATTATCTTTTAAATAATAGAAGCCTTGATAGTCGAATGATTATCAAGGCTTTTTTTGTGTAGTTTGAAAATCGTATCTTTGCCATTATGATTCAAAAACCTATCCTCATATTAAAATTCGGAACAGCTTCGATTACTCAAAAAAACGGAGAACCCAACGAAACAATCATTGCCGATATTGCTCGCCAAGTTGCCATTCTTCACGCTGACTATCAGATAGTTATGGTATCTTCGGGTGCGGTGGGTGCTGGAAAGCATTTTATCAAAAATTATTCGG
>JALQYE010000292.1 GCA_023254245.1 Emticicia sp. | reverse complement strand
TAGGTTTCTTGCCACCCAGCCATGGTTCTGTAAATGACAATGAATATGTTTGGTAGAAACGTCCACTGGCTTGTAATCTTAGTGCTAAACGTTGGCCATCGCCTGCAGGAAGTGGCTTCCATTTCTTGAAATTATTGATATTTCTTGCCGAGAAGTTATTGAAAACTACCCCGAAAGTACCAACAAAGCCCTGAAGACCACCCCAACCGCCCGAAAGCTCAATATTATCGCTTGGTTTTTCTTCTACGTTATATTCGATGTCAACCGTTCCATCTGCTTGTGGAATTGGTTTTGGTTCAATTTTTTGTGGGTCGAAATAACCAAGTCTTGAAAGCGTCTGTTGCGTTTCAATAAGGTCAGTTTTGCTGAACTTCTGCCCTGGGCGGGTCAAAAGTTCACGCATTACAACGTGGTCGCTGGTTTTGGTATTTCCGTTTAAAATAATACGGTTGATAGTAGCTTGTTTACCCTCTCTGATACGCATTTCGATGTCGATAGAGTCGCCATCAACGGCAACTTCTACTGGCTCACATTGGAAAAACAAATAACCGTCGTCCATGTAGGCTGAGCTAACATCGCCTTGTGGAATACCGTTAATTTTTTTGTTGAGTTCTTCAGGATTATAAATATCTCCTTTTTTGATGGCAAGAATCGTTTCTAAATCTTTAGTTTTACGAAGATAATTTCCTGTCCAAGTAATATTACGGTAGTAGAAACGAGTTCCTTCGTTAATATTTAGGACTAATCGGATATTATTTCCATCGGTTGAAATCACCGAATCTGAAGTTACTTGAGCATCACGATAACCCTTTTTGTTATAATATTCAACGATTTTTTCTTTGTCTTCTTCAAATTTCTTTGGAATAAACTTTGATGGCGTGAAAATACGAAGTGGAGCTTTGATTTTTGTGGCCTTGAGTTTTGATAGAACTTTATAATCAGGCATTTCTGTTACGCCGATTAGTTGAATATCATCAATCTTGACTTTATTTTTTTTATCAATCGTTACGATTAAAGCGGCATTATTGGCTCGAATTGTATCCGAAATTTGCTTGATTTGCACACTCGTGTTCAAAAATCCTTTTTCGATATAAACACGTTTAATAGTTAACTGAATATTCTTGATTAGGGCATCGGTAATAACCTTTCCTTTGTTGGCTTTTACTTTTTCAGAAACGGCATCAATCTCTCCTTTGCGGATTCCCTTAAACACAAATTTGTTTAGACGAGGGCGTTCACGAAGGTGAATATCAAGCTCTACTTTATCTAATTCTATTTTAGTGATATTAATAGCCACATCTTCGATGATTCCTTGCTCCATCAAACGACGAATTGCAGTACTGATTCTTTCACCAGGAATACTGATTTTGTCGTTAATATTAAGACCAGATACCGAAATGAGTGTGTTTGGGTCTAAGAACTTTACACCACTGACAGTAATTTTTGAAATGGTGTATTCTTTTGGACGCTCATAGCTAACGGCAGCCTCCTTTGGTTGGTCATATTTACGCCCAAGGCCCAAAGGGAATTGTGCCATTATATTGGTGGAGACTAACAGTAAAATGAAAAAAGAAAGTAACTTTTGGATACGCATAATATAATAAGATATCAGAAAAATCTATTTGAGGAATGCTTCAGTTATATATAAAATTTTAAAAGTCAGTTTCTTTTTTACTTTAGTTGCTCACTTGTTTTGCCAAAGCGTCTTTCACGGTGTTGATACGCTGAAATTGCCTCAAACAAGTCTTTTTTACGGAATTCTGGCCAAAATAAGTCGTCCATAAAATAAAGTTCGGCATAGGCTAACTGCCAAAGTAAATAATTACTGATGCGATGGTCGCCACCCGTACGAATCATTAAATCAACATCAGGAGCATCTTCAGTGGCCAAAAATTGTGAGAAAGTATCTTCGGTGATTTGTTCAACAGCGAGTTCACCTTTTTTTACTTTTTCAGCAATTTGCTTTGTTGCTTGCACGATTTCCCACTTTCCACTGTAGCTTAGTGCTAATATTAGCGTTAGGCCAGTATTATTTTGGGTTAGTTCAATTGCATCAACCATCTTCTTGCGAGCCGATGCTGGAAGGCTTTCAAGATTTCCTATGGTTTTTACTCTAACGTTATTTTTGTGTAATTCGGGTACTTCTTCGGCAATCGTTTTTACCAGTAATTGCATGATTCCGTCAACTTCTAACTTCGGGCGATTCCAGTTTTCGGTAGAAAAGGTGTAAAGTGTTAAGTATTTTACGCCTAACTCAACACAGCCTTCAACCGTATCACGAACGGATTTCACACCATGATGATGCCCAAATATTCGCATTGCACCCTGTTGTTTCGCCCAACGCCCGTTGCCATCCATTATAACGGCTATATGAGAAGGTAAATTGCCTAAATCAATGTTTTCTTTCACTGGTAAATCAATTAACATTAACAAATATCAACACTCTATTTGACTAATCGTGCAAAAAGGACTGCAAAGGTAGAAAAAAAGAACGGTGTTTGATAAGTTTTTAGTGAATTGTAACTGATTATAACGTTTTTATGCTTCAAACATAGGCTTATTGGCGATATGATTTATAAAAAAAGGATGGTACCAGTATTATCGACGGGTAGGGCAGTGTATTTTATAGAATACATAGCTGACAGAAAAATTGGTGTAGTAGTACATATCCTTAGCTTTAGTGCCAGGGGCTTGGTACTTTTGGAATGAGTAAGGAAATACAATAGCTGGTGGCGAACCAGTTGAGGTGGTTTGACTGATGTCACCATCTCTTTCATACCCTACGGCATCAATGAGGTCTGAATTAACCCATCTGGCCCCAAACTCTACCCCCCAATTCCATTGATTTCTCCATTCCTTTTTGAAACCAATACCTAAAGCTACAAAATTTGGCCCTGACCTTGTCTGATATGTAGGGTTGTTGATACTGGCAAGCTTAGCTTTTGTAGTAATGGTCGCACCTCCATAACCTCCAAATACGTAAGGAGTCCAATTGTTAACAATTCTTGAAGAAGTTGTACGGAAATTGGAAAAATTATATTCAATTTGTCCGATTCCCTCTAAAACGGTTGCGTTAAAGCTTTGTCCACGTGCTTGGTGATAAGGGTCAGATTTTATGGCTTTGTCAGTACCTGCAAGGCCACCGTACATTCCCTGTACTTTCAGAGATATAGAGCGAGTCCAGTTCATACGAACAAAGACACTTCCCGCTGGTCGAGCAACAAAGGGCTTGAAAGAAGGCATAATATCGCCTTTATAATTGCATACTCCAGCACCTACTCCAGCTTCCCATCGTTGAGCAAAACCGTATGTAGATAAAGTAAATATAGAAATTGAGCAGAAAGCTTTTCGTACTACCGAATTATAAATAATCATTAAGAATTAGTTTTAATGCTAACACAGAATATGTAA
>JALQYE010000291.1 GCA_023254245.1 Emticicia sp. | reverse complement strand
GGGAGAGTAGGTAGACGCCAGAATTTTATTAGAGCAGAAGTCTCATCAGAAATGATGAGACTTTTTTGCGTTTAAGGACCATCACATCAATATACCTACATAAAAATATTACCCTACTAACAAAGATGTAAGGTCTGTAAACAGTTTTATACTCCTAACAAAGACCCATGTAAAGATATATCAGCTTATACTTCGGCTGATATGATGCTCGTTTTAATCTCAAAATAGTGTTGAGAGTGTTCATCAAAATACTCATCCGTTGCTACTTTTACCTATTCATAATCCTCTATATTAATATTCCCCAGTATTTTTTCGTAATTTTGCAGCCTACTAACTTTCGATTTAGATGGCGTATATACTTTTTGATGATGAGTTAATCAGAAATCAATTAAAACCTTTTACTTTTACTCGTCCAGTTGCCGATATTCGTTGTGGTATCTTGACGATTAGAGATAAATGGGCAAAACGATTACAGGCAAAAGTTACGTGTCTTTCAAAGCGGTATTTAGAAGAAATTACGGCCGAGAGTTCGTTAAATACTTATATCAATGGTGCGGTTTGTCCGAACGAAAACTTGCTTCTTGAAATTGATAAATTGAATGTTGATGAGTATTTAGTTGATGATAATGGTAATATATTAGCACTTCGAACTACCCAAAAACTTTCTTTTCCTATAAATTTTCAACCATTTCAACCCAAAAAATTTGAGAGTGAGGTCAGTATCATTACCCAATTACCTCATATTTTCTTAGAAAATGGTGAACAAATAAAAGCAGATTTTAAGGTAATCACCCAAGGACGAAAATCAGAGGAAATTACAGACCCTTTTACACGTGTTTATGGTGCTGAGAATATCTTTGTTGAAGAAGGGGCAAGTATCAAATCGGTTATTTTAAATGCCGAACAAGGACCAATTTATATTGGTAAAAACGCTACCATACAAGAAGGCTCGATTGTGATTGGTCCAGTTTCGGTTGATGAGGGAAGTGTTGTGGTTTGGGGAAGTAAAATTCGACCTAATACTACACTTGGGCCTTACAGTAAAGCGGGTGGTGAAGTGGGTAGTTCGGTTATTTTTGGGTATTCTAACAAAGCACACGATGGCTTTTTAGGTGCTTCGGTCATTGGTGAATGGTGTAATTTAGGGGCTAATTGTAATAATTCGAACCTTAAAAATGATTATTCGGAGGTAAAACTTTATAATTATGCCACAGATAAATTAGAGAAGACTGGTGAGCTATTCTGTGGTTTATTCATGGGTGATTATACAAAGGCAGGTATCAGTACGATGTTTAATACAGGAACTGTAGTGGGGGTTTGCTCGAATATTTTTGGAGCAGGGTTTCAAGATAAGCATATCCCTTCATTTATGTGGGGTGGAGCCGATACCGAATACGTTGATTATCGTTTCGATAAAGCATTGGAGGTAATTAAAGCTACGATGGCTCGACGTAATAAAGAGTTGACAGAGAAGGACATCGCTATATTAAAGCATGTTCATGATTTTAAAAAATAAAGAAGTATTCATAAGGAAGTCTTTACTCGAAATGAATACTTCCTTGAATCTATTTTCAAATGCTTTTTCGAGAAATTATAGGTTTAGACGATGTAAAACAATCGTTGATTCAAGCAGTTAACAATAATCATGTTGCACATGCTCAGCTTTTTCATGGGGCAGAGGGTAGTGCAAACTTAGCATTGGCGTTGGCGTATGCAACCTATATTAACTGTGAAAACAAGCAGGTTAATGATGCTTGCGGAAAATGCCCGAACTGTACGAAAATGGGCAAGTTGGCTCATCCCGATGTTAATTATATCTTTCCTACTGCGGGAGGTAAATCGGTTATTTCTGAAAACTTTATGCCGCAATGGCGTACTTTTGTAAAAGATACGCCTTACGGAACGCTTTCTGACTGGCTCGAACATATTGCTATCAAACAAGGAAATATTCCAGCCGAAGAGTCGCGTCAGTTGATACAGAAACTTTCTTTAAAATCTTATGAGGGCGGTTATAAAATAGCCATTATTTGGCAAGCAGAAATGCTCAATATTGCCGCAGGAAATGCTCTTTTAAAGATTTTGGAAGAACCACCTGAACAGACATTGTTTTTGTTGGTAGCGAATAGTTCAGACAAATTATTGACAACGATTATTTCTCGTACACAACGTATTGCTGTTCGTAATTTTACGGATGAAGAAATTATAGCTTATCTCACACAAAAACATGAAATTGGACCCGATAGAGCGAAGCAAATTGCGTATCTTTCTAACGGAAATTTGAATCATGCTTTGGAAATAGCCCATAAGACTGATGATGACCAACACGCATGGTTTGCCAACTGGATGCGAATGTGCTATGCTCTAAATGTGTTGAAATTAGTACCTATGGCTGATGAGTTTGATGCCAAAGGAAAAGAATATCAAAAGGCGATGCTTGAATATGGTTTGAGTATTTTCAGAGAAATATTTTTGTATCGCCACGGTGGTGAAAATCTGATTAGATTAGAAGGAGACGAATTAGTATTTGTTCAGAAATTCTCTAATGTTTTGAATATCAATAATTTAGAGTCAATCACTAAATTGTTAAGTGAATCTCATTATCACATAGAAAGAAATGGACGAGCAAAAATGATTTTCTTGGATATTTCGTTGGCTATTGCTCGATTGATGCGGTAGGGCTGGTTATTAGGAAATTGGTTATTGATTATGACTGAGTTGCTCACAATTTCGTAAGTGTTTTAAGAAAAAAGTAATAAAAGCGAACCTTTGGTTCGCTCCACAAATAAATATGAAAATAAAAATAGGTACACGTGGTAGTAAATTGGCTCTTTGGCAGGCTTATTATGTGGAAGAAAAGCTCAAAGCTGATGGTATTGAGACAGAGATTGTAATTATTGAAACCAAAGGTGATAAAATTCTCGACCGTGCTTTATCGAAAATAGGTAGTAAAGGTGTTTTTACGGAGGAGTTAGAAGACCAACTACGTTCGGGAGAGATTGATATTGCGGTTCACTCTGCTAAAGATTTGCAATCAGAATTGGCCGATGATTTAGAAATTATTGCTTTCACCGAGCGTGAAAAAATTGCTGATGTTTTGGTGAGTTTTAATAAAAACTTGTCACTTAGTAGCGGAGAAAGTTTTGTAGTAGGCACCTCTTCTACTCGAAGAGTGGCTATGCTTCGTCATTATTATCCGCACATAAAGATTGTGGATATGCGTGGGAATTTGCAAACTCGCTTACGTAAACTCGAAGAAGGGCAATGCGATGCTCTTTTGCTGGCTTACGCAGGGGTGCATCGAATGGGCTATCATGATATGATTATTGAGCAACTACCAACTTCCGAATTTACACCTCCCGTTGGGCAAGGTTGTGTGGCCATTGAAGCAGCCAAAAACTTATCAGAGGAAAAACGTTCGGCCATTC
>JALQYE010000290.1 GCA_023254245.1 Emticicia sp. | reverse complement strand
CCGTGCGAAAACATCTCTGTACCCGCCACTTTTTCCTTTGTTAAATTAAATCTTTTCCACGTAGTTTCTCCTTTTTTACTCGGCGATTTTAGCCAAATAATTTGTTTTTTGGCTTTATCTCCACACAAAATATCCAATCTTCCATCACCATCAATATCCACAAAATTAGGAGATTCGTTGGCTATTCCTACCGAATCAGCAATGATATGCTTTTTCCATTCGCTTACTTGCTGTTTTTTGGGGTTTTCAAACCAAAAGGCGGGTTTCCCAGGGTAATCAATAATCACTACATCGTCCCAGCCATCAAGGTTTACATCCATCCCGAAGTTGAGAAATGAATTACTGTATTCTTCACGAGGTTTAAACACTCGTGAAGGAGCCATTTCGTGTCGAGTCCAGTTAGGAGCTTCAAACCAATAATAGCCCGCTACAATATCGAGTTTACCATCTTTATTCAAATCGGCCACTGCCCCACCTTCTGAAAGAAATTCTCTTGAAAGTACGGTCTTTTTGAAGTCTTGAGCTGAAATAGAAAAAACTACTACACTCAAGCTAACTTGAAGGATTATGTTGAAATATTTTTTCATCTTGATTATAATTTTGGATTAATGAGTATGGTTGTGATTTCCAGCATCGGTGCTTGCATTATTTCCTGTTCTTTTTTTCATGTATTCCAGAAATTTCGGAATCGGGCTTTTTTCTGCCATTTGAATCGCTCTTTTGGCATCAACATCGGCCAAAGGTTCGGCAGCATACCAAATCATCAACGGTAAATTATGGTCGGCAATATCTTCTGTTTTTTGAGCAAGGGCTTCCACAACTTCCCAACGCTTGTTTGGTTCAATTCGCTGCATAGCCGATGCCAAATAAAGTCTCACCAAAGCCGATTTATCGGTTTTAGCCATTACGCCAAATTGTTTTAAAGCCTCCGCCGAAACGACATTATTTTCGGCCAAAAGCTGAATTGCCCAGCTTCTGATATATTCATTTGGATTTGACAATAAATCTATCAATTCTTTTTCCGAAAGTCCATTCGTGACATAAAGCGACCATAATGCTCTTAGCTTACGAGTAATATCTGGATTTGTATTCAGAATGACTTTCAAAGCATCATGTATTTGCTTATTTCCGCCTCTTTCCTGCAAAATAGTTCTTGCCTGACGCACATACCATTCGTTCGGATTTAACTGATAATTCACCAATTCTAAGTCAGTTGCTTTGCGTAAATCGGCTTGAACCCATTTATCGGTTTCGTAACTAATCTTAAAAATCCGTCCCATTGTTTTATCATGCACATCAGGATTTGAACTATGGCATTGGTTTTTATCATACCAGTCAATCGCAAAAACTGAACCGCTTGGGTCATATTTGAAATTGAGCCACTGCGACCAGCTATCATTCATAGGCATAAAATCTTTTTTATGCTTACCCACATAGCCAGAGCCTTCACGGGTCAGTTCATCAATGTTTAATCTCGCACCATTGATATTATTCATGAAAATATTATTACGGTATTCTTTCGGCCAATTATTACCGCCCAAATATATCATTGCTCCTGCGTGGGCGTGTCCGCCACCTGCAGCTGCCGAACGGAAATTACCCGCATGAGGCCCACGGTCGCCCAGATAATGAGCATGGTCGGCAATGGTTTTAATATCATCATAAATATATGGATTGAAATGCTTGCCACCTTGACGTACATAACGCCCACCTTGAATCATGTGGTATAAATGCGGAATCACGCAAGCTGTAATAAAGGCATGGCCATAATCATTGAAATCTAAGCCCCACGGATTACTTGTTCCTTCAGCAAATAACTCAAAAATATGCTTCGTTGGGTGGTATCTCCAAATACCTGCATTGAGTTTGGTACGTTGGTCGTCGGGTGTACCGGGTTTTCCGACTTTTGAATGAGTGAAAACTCCGTGCGTACCATAAAGCCAACCATCAGGCCCCCAGCGTAAGCTATTGAGGGTTTCGTGCGTATCTTGTGTTCCCCAGCCATCTAAAAGCTTTTGAGTCTCACCCGTTGGTTTATCGGTAGTAAAATCGGTCGGAATAAACAACAAGTAAGGAGCAGCTCCAACCCAAACTCCACCCATGCCAACCTCTATACCACTGACAAGGTTTAGATTTTCGATGAAAACTTTACGGCTATCGAGTGTTCCATCACCGTTGGTGTCTTCAAAAATCAAGATTCTATCTCGTCCTTGTCCTTCGGGAGCGGGTACTGGATAAGTATGCCCTTCTACTACCCAAAGTCTTCCTCGCCAATCAATCGTAAAAGCAATCGGGCGAATAATATCTGGTTCGGCAGCGGCCAATGTAATCTTAAAACCTTTGGGTGGTGTCATGGCTTTTGCGGCCTCAATTCCCGAAAGACCAGCATTGATGACAGGGTCGAGTGGAGGTAAAACAATGATATCTTTTTGAAATAATTCGTTTTGGAAGTCTGGTCGTGAAGGATAAAACAAGAAATTATCAAAATTGATGTGAGCCAGTTTATCATTCGGGATGTACGGTATCTGCGAAATACCCGTTTCTTTATCTATAATTCTGACAAAGATATTTTTATTGAGGTATTTTCTTAAATCAACAACTACGGGTTGAAGGTTGGCTCTCCCCTGTCCCGTTGATTGAAAAATAACCTTTTTAGTATCGGCCAACACAATTTCTACACGAGTATCTTGCAAAGCCCCACCCGACACCATAAATGAAGCATAAGGTTGCGTTACAGCAAAAGGTACTGAAGTGAGCGTTCCTGTAAGTTTGTAATTAACAGTGCCACCCGAGCTAAGGAAGTTTTTGCCTTCAAAACCAATCGTCATATCTTTATCATGGATGGGCGATGGGTCGGCATTAATCAATGGGTTTGTAAAAGCATCGCCAGTGGCAGTCCAATCACGTAAATCGCCTGTTTCAAAGTTAAGGTTGAGCGGTTTTCCATTTTTCATGGGCAATTTACCTACCACAACTTTCTCAATTATTTCTCCATCTACTACTTCCAATTTCCCGACCATACCAGCAGCACGATGCCCTGGAACAGTGCAATAATAAGTATCGTTTTTATCGGCAATAAATGTGATGCTCGATTTTGAGCCTTTTTCAGAAACAGTTCCACTCTTAATTCCCAGTTTCTCTAAGGCAATATCATGTGTCATCACTTCTCCGTTGATGATATTGATTCTTACTCTACTCCCTTTCTTTACTTTTAACGTAGGATTTCTTGTACCATTCTTAAAGAAATAGCCCAGCATAGTGGTTTCGAATGTAAACTCTTTGTCGATTTTTGTTGTGTCTTGGGCATAGACGGAAGGAAGAATAATTACCCCCAAAAGTAGAAGTAAAAGTAAACGTGATTTGTACATAGTTTTGATTTTAAGGTTGAATAGTTTTGTCGTAATTTTTCTTTTTTCGTTGCCTTCGGCTTCGCTCAGGCAACGAAAA
>JALQYE010000028.1 GCA_023254245.1 Emticicia sp. | reverse complement strand
CAAAAAACTGGGACGTGAAGATATTATGGTTATTGCTGGGGGCGTAATTCCTGCCCAAGACTATCAGTATCTCTATGATGCGGGAGTAAAAGGTGTTTTTGGTCCAGGAACAGTCATTTCAGTAGCCGCTCAGAAGATTTTGAAGGAATTGATGAATGAGAATATAGATAAATAGACACATTTAATTCAGTAAAGAGCCTTTTCAAAAAGCTCTTTACTGAAGAATACTATTCTTAAAAACTTATGCAAAAGTATCAGACATAAGGTTACTAAACCATTTGAGCATGTCATCATAATTATCTTTTGTTGCTCCTAAAGATTCGGTTACCCCACTACCAGTTGGAACCATTGTTTTTGTTATAGGGTCATATCTGAATACTACTGATAACCACGATGCAGTTGATTTTGTAATTGGTGTAAAACAAGCAGAGTTTGTGATTGGGCTTGGATTCACTGACTCCCCTTTTAGAAGATGGATGATTGCATCAGCACAAACTTTTGCCTCTGCATTAGCAATATGACCCGCTTTAGGCTGTGTTGTTGATGAGGCATCTCCGATTATATGAATACTTTCGTAAGCGGTTGATTCGTAAGTAAGTACATTTACACCCGCCCATTTTCCATTATTTGCATTAGCGAGTCCAATTCCTGAATTTGTAATTAAACTTCCAGCTTTATGGATTGGGATGGCATTAATAACCTTTCCAGAGAATGTCCCTATGTTTGTGTTTACCAAACCTTTATCGGCATCTATACTTATTAAGGTAGCATTTGGAACATACGTTATTATACCTTTATGTGTATTATTAAAAGCATTGCTAAAATTCTCTGGTTCTGCCTGAATACTTGGATTTGCATCTAAAATTATTACTTTCCCTCCACCTTTCACTCGCTTTAAATAATCTGCAACAATACAAGCACGCTCGTATGGCCCTGGTGGGCAGCGGTATGGTTTAGGTGGGATTGCTATGATAAAAGTATCTTTATTCGTCATGGCTTGAATTTGATTTTTCAAGTAAGTCGTTTGCTGACCCGCTTTCCAAGCATGAACAATCTTTGATTGATTTATGGCACTACCAATTATTTGTATCGGCTCAAAATCAATTCCTGGAGCAATGACTAATTTGTCATATTGCAAGACTTTTCCACTATTCAGAGTTACAGTTTTTCCAATCGGATTGATTCCAGTCACCGAATTTTGCATGACTGAAACCCCATATTTGGTTCTCAGTAAATTATAATTAAAGCTTAGCTGCTCTAATGTGCGTTCCCCCACTAAAACCATATTACTAAAAATATTGGAATAATAGGTTGCGTTGGGTTCTATTAATGTTACTTCTACCCCAGTTCCACCCCATAATCTCAAATACTTAGCAGCTGTTGTACCTGCCATCCCTCCACCAATAACAATTACACGTCCAGTAGCTGTTGTATTACCAGGTATCTGAATTAAAGAATGAATATTATTTACCTCATTTATTTCGTGACCAAATGTATCTTGCATAATGCCTAACCCTAAGGCTGATGCTCCCAAGCTATTTATAAAAACTCTACGTTTCATATCTTATTGTTTAGAAAAAAAGTCTCCAATTAATTTAATTTCATCTGCCGTATATGCTTGTGCATGAACATTCATAATTTCGGCACGAGGATTTTTGGCCGACATTTCTCGTAGTTCACTTACAATTTCATTGGCACTTTTGCCAGCCAAATGTTCTAAACCAGTACCATTGGTGCCATGACATTGAAAGCAGTTAGAGGCTAATATTCGGCCAGGATGATCATTGATTATTACTCTAAATGAACGGTTTGCTGAGGCTTCAAGGTTTATTGGGACTGGTGGGGTTTGTTCTATTTCATTACGGCAAGCCGCTGCTATAATAGCTAATAGACTACAAAGTAAAATTGTAATCCTTGTAGTTTTGAAAGATATTGAATTCATAGAATAATTTATTATAGATAAAAAACTGATGCGTTTTAATTGAAGTAACTTACATTAAAATACGCCAAGGTTTAAATAGAGGAAAGATGAAACAAAAATAATTAAACTCGTTTAGGAATAATAAGGACAATTTATTACTTGTATAGTATAATTTAGTTATTATTCACAATACCGTGAAAAGCAAGTATTACGAATTAATTCATTGGTATTATTGATTTGAAAGATAGGCGTAGATTTAATGTTTTTAATTTAGTAAAAAATACTCCAAACAACTTTCGTCACTCTTTCTGCATCTACCTTACAATATTACGATTTCCATACCGTAGTATAAGAAAAGCTATTCCATAAAAACACACCAACCGTTATGCTGAAAAAACTATTACTCCTATTATTTATTACCCAAAATGTATTCGCTGTAAGTGGCTTAAAAGGCAAAATCAAAAACGAAAAAGGAGAAGTAATGCCCTACGCTTCGGTACTTGTAAAAGGCACAGAAATCGGAACAATGGCCAACGAAAATGGCGACTACGAAATCAAACTCAAGGCTGGTTCATACGAAGTTGTTTTTCAATACATTGGTTATCAGTCGGTTATTAAGAAAGTTGATATTGATGAAAATGTACAAACCCTCAATATCACAATGAAAGAAGTAAGCATTGAGTTGGGTGGCGTAAAGGTTTCAAACAACAACGAAGACCCTGCTCTCACAATCATGCGAAAAACCATCGCCATGTCACCGATTCACCACAAAGAAGTAGAAAGTTATTCCCTCCGCAATTATGTAAGAGGTTCGATTAAAGTTGATGAGGTTCCGTTTCTTTTCAAGAAAGAAATGGAAAAGAATTTTATTAAAGAAGGCCAAACGTATGTATTAGAATCAGTCAATGAAATAAAATTTAAGCAACCCAACACTCTCAGCGAAAGAGTGCTTTCGGTTCGCTCAAATATTCCACCGACCATGAAAGGGGCAGAGAGTATTTCGTTTAGCCGAATCAATTTTTATAATCCTTCCAATGCTGAATCTCCGATAACTGCTAAAGGAGCAATCAATTATAAATACGTGTATGAAGGTTTTTTTCAAGATAAAGGTTTGTATATCAATAAAATAAAGGTTATTCCAAAAATAAAATCACCAGGCTTATATCGTGGTACTATGAATATCATTGATGGTACTTGGAGTTTGCATAGCGTTGATTTTGAGTCGGACGAGCAAGTCGGAAAAGTAAAAATGAAGGTTATTTTTTCGCCAATCGAAGATATTTGGATGCCCGTACAAGCTGATGTATTCAGTAAAATTGATGCGTTTGGTATTGAAGGTTCGGCACGAGTAGTTACGGCTTTTAAAAATTACTCTTTGGTCAAAAATCCAAAATATGCTACCATCAAACCACAGGTTTTAGACGATAAAATCTTCAAGACAGAAGCCAAAGACCTCAACCGTAAAAAGTTGGATACGAAGACAGTTTTCCAACAAAAAGAAGTAACGCTCAAACAGCTCAAACAACTTTCAAAAGACCTCGAAAAAGAAGACGTAAAAGAAAAGAAAGAGAAAAAAGAAGAAATAATTGCCTCGAACTATGCTCGCTCAGAAGATACACTGGCACGCAAACGTACCGAAGATTTTTGGGCAGAAGAACGCCAAGTTCCGCTGACCGAAATTGAGGTAAAGGGTTATCAGCGAGCTGATAGTATTTACTTAGCCAATGCCACAAAAATCAATGTTAAATTGAAAGAGGATTCGCTTAAAAAAGTTCGACCTGCAAAGTTCAAAGTTAATCATCTGATTTTGGGAAATTCTTATCCTTATAATTTAATCGACAAAAATGATAAAAAGAAAGGCTATAAGGATTATTTTACGATTGGAAATTGGAAAGAAGATACTCGCTACAATGCCGCTGAGGGAGTAAATATTGGTTTTCCGAGGTTAAGTTATCGCCACCGAATTGATTCACTTGGTTCGTTTTCGATGAATGTCAAACCGCATTATTCTATTCAGCGAGAACGACTCAATGGCTCATTTAGCATTGGCTATGGACAGAAAAAATTTGGCATCGGTGCGGAAGTAGGGCGTAAAGTTTTTCAGATAAATAACGAAGAACCTATCAATAACTTAGTCAATGCCGCTTATGCTTTATTGGATAACCGTCATTTCGGAAAGTTTTATGAACAGAAATACGTGCGAATCAATTTCAGTCCACGTATCAATGATAATATTTATTTACGAACTTATTTACAATTTGCCGAGCGATACCGATTGACTAATATTGAAAACCAAGGTTTTAGAAAAATTGCTGATAGATATTACGTATCGAACGACCCAATTCATCAAGATTTTAAAACAACGGCTTTTGATACACATACCCAAACTCGATTTAATGCGGTGCTGACTTACCGACCATTTTCGAGAGTAAGAATTTATAACGGCAGAAGATTTGTACAAGCATACGGCCCAACTTTCCGCCTCGAAAACCTCTCTGCATTTGGTGAAACAGGCTTTAATCGTATCGAATTGGGCATGAATCATGACTTTAATTGGAAATTGAAAGATGTTTCACTCAGAGCAGAAATCGGGACTTTCTACGGCAATAAACCCAACTATTTTCTTGATTATAAGCATTTTAATGGTAACGAGACTTTTATTCAAACGCATCAAGATTTTCGAGATTTGCCCTATTATCAATATAGCACCAACGGTGGCTATGCCCAACTCTTTACCAAAGTTGACTTCAAACGCTTATTTTTGACTAATATTCCGTACCTCCAACGGAAAGGTTGGGAAGAATGCCTCTACGGAAATGCTTTGCTCACCAATCAAATTAAGCATTATGAACTGGGCTACGGCCTAAAAGGACTTTTTGGAGCTTTCAATGCTGAGGTCTACAGTGTTTTTAACCAAAATCATTATTCTCATACAGGCTTTAGGGTTTATTTACCGATTAAGTCGGGGGTTAATTTTTAATGTATTGTTTTAATAGTTAATTTTGAAAAATATTTAAAGGGTTAGAAAAGTTAACAAGCTTTCTCTAATCCTTTATGTTTTAAAAATCGTTATATAAATATGGGTTTTCAAAATCTATATTTTTTACATTTCAATACAAAACAAATGACCACAAATACAAGCGAAGAACTATTCGCAAAAGCCAAAAACTTCATTCCAGGGGGCGTAAACTCGCCAGTGAGAGCATTTCGTTCGGTAGGCGGAAATCCGATTTTCATTAAAAAAGCAAAAGGTGCATATATTTTCGATGAAGACGATAATCAATACATCGAATTAATCAATTCTTGGGGACCAATGATTTTGGGTCATGCTTTCGAGCCAGTTGAGCAAGCCGTAAGCGAAGCCATCAAAAGTTCGTTTTCGTTCGGAGCTCCTACACGCCGTGAGGTAGAAATGGCCGAATTGATTATTTCAATGGTACCTTCTATCGAAAAAGTAAGAATGGTAAACTCAGGCACAGAGGCAACAATGGCGGCTATCAGAGTTGCCAGAGGCTATACGGGTCGAGAGAAAATAATCAAGTTTGAAGGTTGCTATCACGGTCACGGTGATTCGTTTTTGATTGCCGCAGGAAGTGGAGCCGTTACGATGGGTGTGCCAGATAGTCCAGGGGTTACAAAAGGTGTAGCAAACGATACGCTGACTGCTCCTTATAATAATTTAGAAGCCGTTCAGATGCTTTGCGATGCCAATAAAGGACAAATTGCCGCCTTGATTTTAGAGCCAGTTGTTGGTAATATGGGTTGTGTTTTACCCAAAGAAGGCTACTTGCAAGGTTTGCGTGATATTTGCACGAAAGAGGGTATCGTGTTGATTTTTGATGAAGTAATGACAGGTTTCCGTTTGGCAAAGGGTGGAGCTCAGGAGCGTTTTGGCGTAACGCCTGATATGACAACTTTGGGCAAAATCATTGGCGGTGGAATGCCAGTAGGGGCGTACGGCGGAAAAGCCGAAATTATGAATTGTGTGTCGCCACAAGGGCCAGTTTACCAAGCTGGTACACTTTCAGGAAATCCGATTGCAATGGCGGCGGGTCTTACAATGCTACACTACTTAAACGAACATCCAGAAGTTTATACCCAACTCGAAGCCACTGGAAATCAGATAGTTAGCGGTATTCGTTCGATTCTTGATAAACTTAATCTCAAGTATCAAATTAATCATGTGGGGTCGATGTATAGCCTTTTCTTTACCGATACGCCAGTAGTAGATTTTGAAACGGCTAAAACATCAGATACGGCTAAATTTGGTAAATATTTCCACGGAATGCTCGATAAAGGCATTTATCTTGCTCCATCGCAATACGAAGCTCTTTTCCTTTCTACAGCTCTTTCGCAAGAAAACATTGCTGAGATTTTAGCGGCGAATGAGGCTATATTGAGCAGTTTAGTTTAATTTGAGGGAATTGCCCCATTGGGGCTAAATATTGGTAGAAAAAATATGCCTCCTCATTTTCAAACCCCGTAGGAGTGTAATATTTCACCCCTACGGGGTTCAACTATTAGTAAGCCTTTTTTCTACCAATATATAACTCCTACGGAGTATTTTAAATATTGATAGTAAGCTATTTAAGCGTTTGAATTTTTGCGAGATAATGTTTTAAGCATTTTCTTAACTCTGTACAATGAAATATTCCGTAATAACCCCCGTATATAATCGTCCTGAAGAAGTAAGAGAATTGCTTGAAAGTTTAAGCAAGCAGACCTATAAAAACTTTGAAGTAATCATTATTGAAGATGGTTCAACGTTGAAGTGCGATGAGGTATGTACGGCGTTTCAAGAAAAACTTGATTTGAAATACTTTTTCAAACCCAATTCTGGGCAAGGGTTTTCTCGAAACTACGGCTTCGAGCGAGCCACGGGCGATTATTTCGTACAACTTGATTCTGATGCGATTATCCCCGAAAAATATTTCGAGATTGTAGATAATTATTTGAAAACCAACTGGTTAGATGCTTACGGTGGCCCCGATGCGGCTCACGAAAGTTTCACGGATATTCAGAAAGCTATCAATTATTCGATGACATCGGTTTTTACAACGGGCGGAATTAGAGGAAAGAAAAACAATGCGGGCGGACAATTTCATCCACGGAGTTTCAATTTTGGTATTTCTCGTAAAGTTTGGGAAGCTACGGGCGGTTATACCATGACACGCATGGCCGAAGACATTGAATTTAGTATCCGAATTTTATCGAAAGGCTTTAAGGTTGGCTTAATTGAGGATGCCTTCATTTATCATAAAAGAAGAACTGATTTTGGTCAGTTCTTCAAACAATTACATTTTTTTGGTCGTGGGCGTATCAACCTTGCCCGAATGTTTCCTTCCGAGCTTAAATTAGTGCATTATTTCCCGATGCTTTTCACTCTTGGAGTTTTGGCAATTCCGATAATTTTCTTTATCGACAAAATCCTATTCTTTATGGCTGTTTTTTTACTACTGCTTTATATGATGATGATAGTGATTGATTCTGCCATTCATAATAATAGCTTAAAAATTGGTTTTTTGAGCGTAATTGCCTGTTTTATTCAGCTAATGGGTTACGGTTTTGGGTTTATGCAGGAAAAGTTTTTAGGAGATAAGAAATAAATATCAGTACACAAAAACTGTCGACTGCTGACTATCTACAGTGGGCTCTCAAATAAAAACCTCCTGATTTTCAAGCACTTCTTCTTTCAAATCTTCGATAATTTTATCTAATCCTTCGTACCAATCAAGGTGTGGAGAATGTGCTTCACAGCCTCCTGCGTGCGGTATACAAGATGTGTATTGGTGTTGTTTGTGGCAAGCTGGGCAGCGTGCAATCGTCTTGAAAGTATCCCAAACGTGGCCGCAGTCGCATTGCCAATATTCACCACCATCAGGTTCCCATTTACATTTTGGGCAACAAATCTTTATTTCACTCATAATTAATAATCAACGGACGACGGTCAAAAGTCCATAATTGATTTTAAACGACCATCAAGTTTAGGAACACAAAATAGTTAATTTTGGTTTGTTGAAACCGCCAAATATTTTTTCAAATAATCAACGCTTTTTACGAATGGTTTAAGACCCAAATACAAGCATAAAGCTGATAGAGAGCAGCCAATAACTTGGGCAATAAAAATAGAATAATGTATTTGATTAGGGTCATTGAAAATCGAATCATTCAGAAAACCAACCATAAGTGGGCCAAAGCCAAGGCCTATGATATTGACCACAAATAAAAAGAACGCCGAGAAAATAGCTCGCATTTTGTTTGGTGCAATTTCTTGAATTGCCGCCGTTGCTGAGCCAAAAGGGAACGAACTAAAAAAGCAATACCCTGCGATGAAATAAATTCCTACATTAATATCCGATATTATCAATCCAAAGGTGCAGCATATTGAAGCAATCATTCCTCTGAAACCTGAAAGCATTTTAGCTTGTACAATACCTTTTTTCGTTAAATAATCGGCATATCTACCTCCTGTAACTACACCTAAAGTAGAAAAAACGGTCACTAAAAGCCCGAACGTAACCCCTGCTTTGGTATCGACCCAACCATGAACTCTACTGAGCATCGTTGGTATCCAATAAACTCCCGCATAAGTAGCAAACGACATAAACGCCATACTGAAATTGAGGTACATAAATGTGCGACTGTTAGACCTAAAATAAGTCATGATTTCCTTAAAACTACTAATTTCTGAGCTTTCTTTTGTGGCTTCAAATTCTATGCGTTTAGGCTCTTTGATGGTCTGAACAAGCAAAACAATTAAGAGTCCAGGCAGACCGATATAAAAGAAAATCATTTGCCACGAAAATATTTCGCCAACGAGTGGTAATACGATGTTTTCTTTTCCTATCATGGTTCTGAGTGCCGCACCAATCAAAATCGACAAACCCGAACCTAAGTAAATACCCATATTGTAAACACTCAGTGCAGTTGCCAGTTTCTTCTTTGGAAAATAATCAGAAATAATCGAATAAGCCGCTGGCGAAAGGGCTGCTTCGCCGACACCAACACCTACTCGGGCCAGAAAAAACAGAGAATAACTACCTGCCATTCCGCAGAAAACGGTCATTATACTCCAAACCAAAATACCCCAACTGATGATACGTTTTCTATTCATTCGGTCGGCCATTAAGCCAATCGGAATACCAAGCAGCGTATATAAAACGGCAAAACTTAGACCCATTAAAACGCCCATTTGCGTATCCGAAATCCCGAATGAGGCTTTGATTGGCTTTACGAGTAGTGAAATAATTTGTCGGTCGATGAATGAAGAAATGTAGGCAAGCAAAAGCACACCCACAACATACCACGCATAGCGAAGCGAAGGCTTGGTTTCCATGAGGTTTAGGTTAAGATTGTGTGTGGAAGTTAGTTTTTTTTATGGGTAAATTATAATTATTTCAATTAAAAATTTACTTATTCTTTGCTTGAAGCCGTTTTAAAACCTTTTTTAGTAGAAACACAAAAAGTAAAACGCCAAGCACAGCCACTAAAATAGGCAACCAAAGCGTAAGAAGAGAAAAAATAACCGCAATCGAATTTTCAAAAGTGGCAAAGAAAGAGTTGCCAAAACCACCCGTAAATTTTGTGGAAGCCAGTCGCAACAGTCCAGTGCCTGCTTGAATAGTACCAGCCACGCCACCACCAGCCAGAATGCCGAGTGTCCATTGCAGTTCGGGAGAATCTATTTTCAGAAAAGAAGTTGTTAGGATAGTTCCAGCCACAAATGAAGCGGGTGTTGTGATGGTATCAAGCAAATTATCCACCACAGGAATGTAATAAGCCATGATTTCGGCAACCGTTGCTGCTCCTAAAATATACGTAGCCGTTGGGCTACTCAACCACTCAAAGCCATTAGAAAGGTCGAGTACGTGAAATCGAGTGGCCAGATTGGCAACCAACATGGGCACAAATACCCGAAAACCCGAGCAAGCACTCAAGGCAATTCCTACGGCAAGACTAATGATAAGTTCGGTCATGATTAAAAGCAAAAGGATATTTTCAGAAGTAAATCTAACGAAATATTGCAGAAATCATGTATGCAACTAACCATAAAAAAGAATCGCAGAGCCTGCTGACCCTGCGATTTTGTTTATGTTAGATTTCTATTGAAGCCTTGATGCTTACACTTTCACCTTTCTTTTCAATGTATTGTCGGGCATCAAATAGGTCTTTTTGAAGTTGTTTTATGCGATTTTCACGCATTTTTATATCTTCTTCATTGTCATTATTGCTGATGATATTTTCATGAAATTTTACTTTTGCATGAATCATCTGTGTGAGTAGTTCGATGGCCTCTCTACCACCAAACTGACCCTGAATAAGTTGTATATTCATTTTTTGATGTTTTTTTGATTATTGACCTTGACCCAGCGAGAATCCCATTTTTCCATCAAACGTATATAGGTTTTCGGTTTTTACGGTATCAATACCTTTTTCAAGAGCCCCATTGAGCAGTTGAATAATGGCTTCTTTGCTCATCTGATTGCCTTCGGTAGGCTTGAATCTACAACGCCAGTGGTCAGTGCAGAATGTTTCTTCAAAGCCTTCTGGCCAAACCTTGATACCTCGGTTAGTTATCATCGAAAGTTTCACTTCGTTGGTATCGAGTGCCTGCACGATAGTGGCCAACTCATCTGGACTTTTACCTGCCCAATGAACGAATAAATCAACACCGACCAACTCTTTTTTGGCTGGAGCTTTACGCTCATACTTTGGTAGATTAAGTGTAGCGTTTTCGGCATAACTTACTGGTTTTAAGAGTTTTGGCTCTTGGCCCAGATTTGCTATTACGGCTTGGGCAAATTCTTTCGTACCAACTTTTTGCTTACTTACACCTTCCTTAAAAATATCGTAAGTATGAATACCATCTTCAATCGTTTTTAGCCAAGCGTTTTGTACTTTTTCGGCAACCTTGGTTTGGCCGATGTGGTTGAGCATCATAATTGCTCCTTGCAAAAGCCCCGATGGATTGGCCATGTTTTGTCCTGCTCTGCGAGGTGCCGAACCGTGAATTGCCTCAAACATGGCACATTCTTCGCCAATATTGGCCGAACCAGCTAAACCTACCGAACCCGCAATTTGAGCCGCTACGTCAGAAAGTACATCGCCGTAAAGATTTGGCATCACGATTACATCAAAAGCCTCGGGCGTATCGGCCATTTTTGCCGCACCGATGTCGATAATCCAATGTTCGTTTTCTATCTCTGGATATTCTTTCGCAATTTCATCAAAAACTTGGTGGAACAACCCATCCGTTTGTTTCATGATGTTATCTTTCGTAAAGCACGTAACTTTCTTGCGGCCGTAGTGTTTAGCATACTCGAAAGCATAACGCACGATTTTTTCACAACCTGGGCGGCTGATAAGTTTCAAGCATTGAACTACTTCATCGGTTTGTTGGTGTTCAATTCCTGCGTACAAATCTTCTTCATTTTCACGCACAATAACCACATCCATAATCGGGTGTTTGGTATCAACAAAAGGGTGTAAGCTCATACACGGACGCACGTTTGAGTAGAGGCCTAAAAACTTACGGGTTGTTACGTTTAAGCTCTTATACCCACCACCTTGAGGCGTTGTAATTGGGGCTTTCAAGAAAACCTTGTTGCGTCTGATTACGTCCCAAGACTCTTTGGCAATACCTGCTGTGTTACCAGCCAAATACACCTTTTCACCGACTTCAATCTCTTCTACCTCGATTTTTGCTCCTGCTGCCATCAAAATCTCAAGTGTGGCATCCATAATTTCAGGACCGATTCCGTCACCTTTTGCTACTGTAATTTTTGTCATTGCGTTTTGATTATTTTGATTTAACACTGCAAAATTCTAAACAAAAATTCATTTGTTTTTATTTATATTTGTAATGATATACATAAATAAAGGTTATGAACTATACACTACATCAATTACAGGTATTTCTGAAAATTACCCAGACACAGAGCATTACAAAGGCTGCCGAAGAACTTTATCTCACTCAACCAGCTGTATCAATTCAGCTAAAAAATCTGCAAGACCAATTTGAGATTCCACTCACGGAAGTGGTTGGTAGAAAGCTGTTTATCACAGATTTTGGCAAAGAAATAGCCGAGGCAGCCGAGAAAATTCTGAACGAAGTTTATGCCATTAATTACAAAACTATGGCACATAAAGGCAAGCTAACGGGCCGCCTGAAAATCTCGGTTGTTTCGACGGGGAAGTACGTAATGCCTTATTTTTTATCAGATTTTATTACCCGTAATGAAGGTATAGAATTGATGATGGACGTAACAAATAGGGCAAAAGTGATTGAAAGTTTAGAGAAAAATGAAGTAGATTTTTCGTTGGTTTCAGTGTTGCCAGATAATCTAAAAGTTGAAAATATTGAGCTGCTACGAAATAAATTATTCTTAGTGGCTAATACCAAAAATAAGTTTGCCAAGAAAATTTACGATAAAAGTATTTTTGAAGAATTGCCCCTTATCTATCGAGAACAAGGCTCAGGTACAAGGCTTGTGATGGAGCGATTTATCGAAGAAAATAAACTGCCTGTTAGAAAAAAAATGGAACTGACCTCGAATGAAGCTGTGAAGCAGGCCGTTATTGCGGGTTTGGGCTGCTCAATTATGCCATTGATTGGAATCAAAAACGAACTTCTGCAAGGCAATTTACAGATTATTCCAGTGAAAGATTTTCCGATTACATCGGTTTGGAATTTGGTTTGGATGAAAAATAAAAATTTTTCACCAGTTGCCGCAGCATTTTTAAAGTACATCAACGAACAAAAAGAAGCCATTGTGCAGGAAAAGTTTGATTGGTTTGAAAAATTCTGAAAGATTTAGTCAGGATATTGGGTTCTTTTTTTGTAATAAAAACATCGTTTTCAAAAATTCTCTTTGTTACTTTGTGGCTTTACTGCTTTACAGAAGATTATGTTTGTTGATGCCATCGAAGAAGTAGGTCGATTTACTCGTCCGATTCAGTTTATTTCAAGAAATTACAACGAAACAATCGTGTCGCCTGGAGCGGCTACGATGTTTTTTGTTAATGAGTTTTCTTGTGCCGTTACCTGCAAGCATGTCATTGATTTGATTGGAAATCGCACGAATATCAATCAAAAATATGCGAATTTTAAACGTGAACGTGCCGCTATTCCTCGCAATCATCAATACCAAAAGTTTATCAAAGGACTCGAAAATAAATATGATTATGGCACAGACACCATCGTTGAACTAAACGAGCGTTTTCTCGATTGCACGGCCGACCCAACGCTTCGTTTTCGCTGGATTACGCACCCAAAATATGATTTAGCCATTATTATTTTCGAGCAATTTCAGCAACCATTGTATCAATCTTACGCTCGATTTATGAAAGATAGTTCGGGGCTGAAACAAGGAAAATCGCTTTGCCGACTCGGTTATCCGTTTCCCGAATTTACCAACTTTCAATATAACCCCGAAGCCGATGAAATTTCGTGGACAAACAGTGGAATCATTGGCACGCCACGTTTCCCTATTGATGGAATGTTGACTCGCCATTTAGTCGAAAACAATGAGCTTTATGGCGTAGAACTAAGCACCCCAGGTTTGCGTGGACAAAGCGGTGGGCCACTTTTCGACCGAAATGGCGTAGTCTGTGGTATGCAAAGCAAAACCAATGCCTTGCACTTGGGCTTTGATATGAATAATGCCTCGCATAATGTCAATGGTAAGACTATCAAGGTCAATAATCAGCCGTTTCTTCATGTTGGGCACTGCATTCACGTAGATATTATCAAATCATTTTTGGCTCAAAACGGTATTAAATTCTACGAAGCTTAATTGAATCGCTTTATGAATTAAAATGATAAAATTATCTGAATAAAATTAATGCAATCAAGGTGTTTTACATTGGCAGAGACAGGGCATGCCCTATCTCTATGGTAATATCTTATCTCTAAGCTCTAAATTAAATTCATTTTTGACATGATTTGAATCAATTTATTGCAATCAAGGTGTAAAATCAAAGATTTCATTCAAAAATCTGTACTTTTGTAGAATAATAATAAAAACAAACGATGGATATTTTTGTAGGCAGTTTACCTTTCAAGCTCAAAGAGAAAGAATTAAAAGAACTTTTTGAAAAGTTTGGAGAGGTAACATCGGCCAAAATTGTAAAAAGTAAATCTACACGCCAAAATAAAGGTTTTGGATTTGTAGATATGCCCAATGAAGAAGAAGTGCGTAAGGCTATATTTGAGTTAAACGGTTTCGAGATAATGGGGCGTAATATTGAAGTGAGTTTATCGGAGAAAAAAGATAAGTCAAAACCAAAATCTACCAAAGCACCCAAGCTAAATTCGCAAGGAAAGTTATTTGTAAAAGATACTTACAAACCTTTCAAAGGCATAGATAAACGAGGAAAACGATGAAATTCGACGATTATAGTATTTCGCACGAACTCAAAAAAAATATTGCTGATTTGGGTTTCAAACGCCCAACAGATATTCAGTTTAAGTCTATTCCGCCGATTCTGAAAGGTGAAGATGTGCTGGCTATTGCCCAGACGGGTACAGGAAAAACCGCTGCTTTTGCCATCCCGATTATCAGTATTTTGCAGGAAATGAAACATTCTGTCCGATACGAAGAGGGTGTAAAGTGTATTGTGCTTGAGCCGACTCGTGAGCTGGCTTTGCAAGTGACTGAGGTTTTTCAGAAAATGGCTAAAGGCACGAAAGTCGAGACATTGTGCCTTTTTGGTGGTGTAGACCAAGCTCCGCAGGTAGATAAAATTGCCAAAGGCGTTGATATTCTGATTGCTACTCCAGGCCGAATGTTTGATTTGATTTACCAAAAACACCTTAAAATCACGGGCGTGCAAATCTTAGTTCTTGATGAAGCCGACCACATGCTCGATTTGGGTTTTATCAAAGATATTCAAGATGTAAAGAAGTTTTTACCTAAGTTTCACCAGACGTTATTCTTTTCGGCCACTATCAACGAGCAAATCAAGAAAGTAGCTTATTCGTTGGTCAGAAATGCCATCAGAATTCAACTTTCTCCCAAAGACCCTGTTGCAAAAAACATCAAACATTCGGTAGCTTTTATTGAGATGGATGATAAACGTTTCTTTTTGGAACGAGTTATTAATGAAAACCCTGAAAGTAAGATTTTGGTTTTTGTACGAACGAAAGTGCGTGCCGAGCGTGTGAAATCAGCCATGCAAAGAGTGGGCCTTGAAACCGAAACGAGTCATGGGGATAAAGAACAACTCGACCGTCTAACGGTTTTGGATAAATTCAGAAAAGGCGAAACAAAAATCTTGATAGCTACCGATGTAAGTGCCAGAGGAATTGATATTGCAAACGTAGATTATGTGGTGAATTATGATTTGCCCGATGTGCCAGAAAACTATGTACATAGGGTAGGGCGTACGGGACGAGGCACCCAAAAAGGTTTGGCGGTATCGTTTTGTGCGACCGAAGAAAAGCCAATTCTCGACGAAATCGAAGGTTTTATGGGTAAGAAAATTAGAGTTTTGGAACTTGACCAACAAGAATATGCCGAAACCATTGATTTCTCGAAAGATACAACTAACTATGATTTGAAGGCTTTATTGAAAGAAGCTGAAGAATTGGAGTTATCGAAGAAAAAAACAAAAAAGAAGAAATAATAATTAGTTATCGGAGAATTGGTTGCTGAATGACTGCTTACTGGAGAGTTTTCGAATACAAATCACGGTATAGGTAGCCCCAAAATTTTCCAATTCACCAATAACCAGTTTACAAGTAACAAATAACGATTCACTAAAAATGAACGAACAACCAAACAATCCTTTACACGGTATTACGCTCGAAAGAATAGTAAGAGAACTCAGAGATTATTACGGCTGGGACCAAATGGCGTATCACGTAAATGTCAATTGTTTTGCCAATAATCCATCACTCAATTCGAGCCTGAAGTTTTTACGTAAGACCGATTGGGCAAGAAAAAAAGTAGAAAAACTATATCTAAGAATGATTGAAGAACAAGCCCGATAAAAAGAAACCGCCACATATTACTGAGGCGGTTTTAATTTTTTACTTGTTCGGGCTACTAAAGGGGCTATTTTGAAGCTAAAATTAGCTTTGCGTGTTCGGCATTTGTGGCTATAATTTCGTTACCTTTGGAGTCTATATAGCCTAATTTTCCTCCTTTTCGATACATAGCAATGCCTTCATTAAATGAATCGAGCATGTCATATTTAGGTGAAACTATTTCTCTTCCATTTTGATTAATAATTCCGTATTTGTCGCCATCTAATACAATAGCATAACCATTACTGAAACTACGAATATCATCATATTTTGGTGATATAATCATTTTTCCTGCTTTGTTAATTATGCCATATTTATCATTGACTTTAACCGCAGCTAAATTTTCTTCAAATGCACTTGCCATTTGGTATTGAAGTGCTATGACCTCTTTACCTGATTTGTCAATGAAACCATACTTCCCACCTATCATGACTGATGCTAAACCTTCTGAAAATGGTAATGAAAAATCATATTTTGGGGCTATCATTTGTTCGCCTTGCTTATCAATATAACCATTTTTGCCATTTACACTTATTACTGCTAATCCGTTTGTAAAGCCCATTGCAAACGGATACTGAGGTTTAATTACTTCTTCACCAGTCTCATTAATAAAACCATATTTAGAGCCACTTCTAACCAGTGCCAGACCTTCAGAGAAAACTTCGCACATATCGTATTTTGGTTCAATTACCGAAGTACCATTTTTGCGAATAATACCATATTTATTTTTTATTCTTACTATGGCATATTCTCCTTCAAAATCATTTACATAATCATAGATACAAGGTATTTGAATAATTCCTTTATTATCAATAAATCCGAATTTACCTTGCGAACTAATTTTTGCAAAGCCTTCTTTAAATCGGAGTGACTCCTCTTGTCCGAAAGCCATTGCATAGGCGAAGAATACCAACATCAACAATAGAATTACTTTTCTATAAGCTGCAAGAGCGTTAAGTAAGTATTGAGTCTTCATGATTTTATCAAGGGTTTTAATAAGTAGCAATACCTATTTTAAACCAAACTATATGCCAAAAAAATATTGAACGGTGGTGACTTTTGTTTTAAAAGTTCGTCTTAAGAAGTTAATGCCATTTAAATGCACATAATTAGCTCATTTTAAATCATATTTTGCCAAAGGGTATAAATAAAAAGCCTAAAATATGTTAGATTTTTTTATAAATAGGATTTTTTGGAGCTCGTATAGGAGTATTTTGTTGGTAAGTCGTAGGGTTGGCGTGATTTTTGATAAAGTATCTGTGCTTACAAAATTAAATTATTTTCTTCTCCAAGCATTTTTGTCAAGTCGATATAAAGTTTGATAACAAATAACTGATTGATTATCAGTATTTTATTCTGATTTACTGATACGCTAATGACCAGTTTAGTCCAAGAGAAGGTAATATTTGCGGATATTCTGAAAAAAAAGAGAGAAAAATCAAAAATATGTTTGATTACAAATTTATTTACCTACATTTGTGTCTTTAAGTACAAATAATACAAATACAAAATGTCTAACGGAACAGTAAAGTTTTTCAATGAAACCAAAGGATTTGGTTTTATCAAAGTAAGTGGCTCAAATCAAGAAGTATTCGTTCACGTGTCTGAATTAAAAGACCAAATCCGTCAGGATGATGAAGTTACTTTCGACATCCAAGAAGGAAAAAGAGGTTTAAACGCCGTTAACGTAAAATTAGCATAATTATATCATCACTTCGGTGAGTAGAATTATATAATTTACAGGAAGCCCCCGATGCGTCGGGGGCTTTTTTTGTGCGTAATTTTCTGATAATTTATCTGAGTCCTTCTAAATTATTCATTACCCAAACCCCACGGCCATAAGTGGCAATGACCATTTTGTTATCTCGTGGGTGAATAAATAAATCTTGTACAGATACACTTGCTGGTAAATTCGCTTGTACTGATTGCCAGTTTTTACCACCATTTTTTGAGATATAAATTCCTAAGTCTGTTCCGCAGTAGAGAATCGAAGTATTGAAAGGGTCTTCTCGAATCACGTTTACAGGTGAGGCTGGCAAATCGCCCACAATATTAACCCATGTTTTACCAAAATTAGTTGATTTGTAGATATATGGTTTGATGTTATCTTCTCGGCGGTCGCTGAGAGTGATATAAACCGTGCCATCTTTTGTTTTTGATGCTTCGAGTCTTGAAACGTGTGCATTTTGAGGTAAACCAGCCATTATTTTTGTCCAAGTTTTGCCGTCATCGGTTGTTAGATGCACGTTTCCGTCATCAGTGCCTACATATAATGTGCCTTGCTTAAATGGCGATTCTGCCAAAGCCGTAATTGCTTGGTGAGCAATAGCATACGGCAATTTACCCATGCGAGTTTTATCGTTTGTGGTCAAATCTGGACTGATGCGTTTCCAAGTTTCGCCCATATCAGTTGATTTGAACAAATATTGCATTCCATGATAAATCGTATGGTTATCAAAGTTAGAAATGTGGGTATAGGCCAACCATTCGCCACGATGCGTTTCTTCGTCCTCCGCTTTTTTGATGGTGATATTCTTGATGCGTTCCCTTCCTTCTTTGGTCAAATCACCTCTTTGTATGCGGCCATAAAAGGCACTCGAATACGTAATATTGGGGTCTTTGGGGTCAATTGCAATGATGCTACCTTCACCACCTGGTACAAAATGCCAGCCATTTTTCTTGTCATCAACGCCACTCCATGCTTGCCATGATACATTTGCTCCCATCGAGCCTTCGTCTTGCACGGAGCCATGAATGTTAAATGGCGTTGCCATATCATACGAAACATTATAAAACTGCGTTGTTGGAATTTCCTTAAAGAAGTTTTTCCAAGTTTTTCCACCATCGTATGTAACTACTACACCGCCATCATTAGCATTGAGAATATAATTGGTGTCCGATGGGTCAATCCACATGCCGTGATTATCGCCGTGGATACGGGTGTCGGGTGTGTTGCCACCTTTTACGGTCTTCCAAGTTTTACCACCATCTTCCGACTCGGCAATGTTTAGTCCCATAATAAAAACCTTATTTTCGTTCACAGGGTCAACTCTAATCTGACTAAAAACCCAGCCGTACGTTCCGCCAAATGTTTCCATTTGTTTGTCGTTTTCGCTCATTTTCGTCCAAGATTCACCTTTGTCAGAGCTTTTATAGATTTCTGCACCCAAAATGACTAATTCTTTCGGTCGTCCATAAGAGTCGAGTTCTCCATCGTTTCCTTGACGTTTGGGTGTATGGTTATCTACGTAAGCATAAAGTACGTTGGGTTTTGATGCACACATTGCCAGACCTATTCTACCTGTATTTTTGGTATCTGGTAAGCCATTCTTGATTATTTTCCAAGTCTTACCTGCATCGGTCGATTTGTAGAGATAATCGCCATCTTCGGGTGTTGGGTCACTCCAACGTTTACGAATTCTGTTCCACATCGAAGCATAAAGCGTGTTGGGCTCTGATGGGTCAATTAATAAATCTATGCAACCCGTTTTTTCGTTTTGATACAAAACCTTGCTCCAAGTTTTACCACCATCGGTTGTTTTATATACGCCTCGGTCGGGGTTGTAGCTCCATTCGTTGCCGCTGGCTGCTACATATACAATGTCAGGATTTGTGGGGTGAATAACTACCCGAGCAATCGTTGAGGTATTTTCGAGACCAATGTGTTGCCAAGTTTTGCCTGCATCAGTCGATTTATACATCCCCATGCCAGGTAATGAGGCTCGAAGAATATTAGCTTCTCCCGTACCAACATAAATAATATTAGGGTTTGATTTGGCAATAGCAAAATTACCGATGGCTTGAGTACCAATATTATCCATCAAAGGTTTCCAGTTTTTGCCCGCATCTTCGGTTTTCCAGAAACCACCCGTGGCAAAACTGGCGTAAATAATATTTTTGTTGCCTTCAATTCCCCAAATATCGGTTGCACGACCACTCGTATTATCGGGGCCAAGTAAGTGCCAGTTGAGATTTTTATAGGGAGAATTTCTGACGAGTTCAGCGTGTTTCTGAAAAGCATTTTTTCGGTCGATGCCCGTTGATGCACGATTGTTTTGTGCGATGATTTGCTGATGAATGAAAATCATCAAAATAAGTGTAAGTTTTTTCATGTTTAGGTCTGTTAGGATAAAGAAGATGTTAAAAATTATTGATTACCACAACCATCAATATAGGCTTTAAAAACCGCCCCCTGTTGCGTCTGAAAACCAGCAGTTAATAAAATACTTTTGCCAGCATCATAGGTTACATTGGCTGTTGGGGTTATTATATTTGTTGCTTGAATCGTTTCTGATGCCTCATATTTGATGGTATTTGAAATCTGAGATGTTAGTGTATGTGTTGTTTGGCACGCTGCTCGCTTCAAGACCATCATAAAACCACCGTAAGGTTGCATACTAATATTGACTGAATTGTTGCTCAAAACTTGGTAGTTTACTTCTGAACTAACAATCTCTCGTGGTGTTGCTCCATCGCTCAATAATTGTTTGGTATAGTCGCCAGTAGCCACAAATGACAACGGCAATGTAAGACTTTTTACTTGATTTTCGCCATTAATTCCCGAAATATACCAGTTTTCGCCTTTGCGGCGTGCCATCACTACGTGTGTTCCTGGGAACCCTTCAACCAAATGAGTTTCGTCCCAAGCGGTTGGTAGATTACTAATGATTGTTTTGGCCAAGACTGGCAAATTGGTATAACTTGCTACCATATCAACCAAGTGTGTCATACCTGATTCAAAAGTATTGAGTAACGCAATTTCATGTACATCAGTTGTAATATGATAAACTTCTCTTTGCCAACCAATAATCGTTGGCGTGTAATCCATTGGGCCAATAACATTTCTCGTAAAAGGTAGAATCGTGTGATGCTGAGGGGCATTGGGCAAGAAACTGCCATCAAAAATGTAGGCTTCTGAACCTTTTACGGCTTCCATTGCTACTAAGTTTGGGTAAGTTCGTGACCATCCTTTCGGAATCACATTTCCATGAAAATTTACCATTAATTCATAATCGGCGGCATCTTTCAGAATATCAATGTAAAGTTTCATTAATTCCTGTTTATCGCTCTGGAAATAATCAATTTTTACACCTTTTATTCCTAAATCGTGAATACGAGCAAATTCCTGTCGACGAGCAGATTGAATGTGCATTAAGTCACGGGGTTGTTCGAGTTGGTCGTTTGAAGGCCCGCCTGAATTGTACCATAGCCAGAGTTTTACGTTTTTGCTATTGGCATAAGTAATTAAATCATTGATATTACCACCATTCCCCATTTGATTCCAGTTGGCATCAATCAACGAGTAGGGTAGGTTTAAGTCGGCGGCTAAATCAATAAACGTTTTTAGCTTGGTGAAATTGGTTGGACTACCGAGGTCAGACCACCAACTCCAGGTCGAGATTCCAGGTTGTATCCAAGTCGTATTTGCTATCTGCGACGACTTACTTACATGCGAAACAAGGTTCGATTCTACGACATTATTAAGTTGTTTCCCAATCATGATTACTCGCCAAGGCATTGTCCAAGGGAGTGTAGAGCTTGCGTAAGCCGCATAGCTATTACCATCGTCGGGGCTTGGTGCTGCAACCGAAAATGTACCATTTCCGAAATAAGAAGATAGGTGAGAAGCAAAAAACTTCTCATCTAAATCGGCTTCGGTTACTAAAAGCCAAGCATTTGGGGTTTGAAAAAGTGCAGGAAATGCCAATCCATTAAACTGATTAATGGCCTGATTAAGACTAATGCCATTCTGATAAAGTTTTTCATAAACAGGTCGGAAATTATCGTAGCCTTGAATCCAAGTTTTGCTGTTATTGACAGGAATCTGAAAGGTTGTTTTATCTTCGGTTACGTAGTAGGTATTACTCGAAGTCTCAGGAAAACGATATCGGAGTGCTATTCCATCGTTGTAGGCTCTAAAAATTACTTGAAATTTACTGTTATTTGAATTACGGAAATTAAGTGTGATTTCGTTGGCATTATTGCGAAGGTGTAGTTGTTTGCCAATCGACATCGAATAGTTTTCATCTATCAATGCCGTACTGCTATTTTCAAAAGTAAGGTTATTATAAAATGATTGGTCGATACGAGAAACTCCTAAATTGGATTGCTCGATGATGGTTTGGGTTTGGTTATTTTCGAGGTATTCTACGACATATTTAAGTGTACCATCTGTTTCGATACGTAGGATAGTAACTCTAATTTTGTTATTTGGAGAATTAATTTGCCAGCTCTGTGCTGTAAGTTGTAAGGAAAGAAAAAAAGAAAGAATGGCACTGTAAATAAATTTCATATATTTTTGGTTATGCACAAAAGAATAACCAAAAATATATAAATTATACCTTTAAACCAACACATCTTTATATTGCATATTGTAGAGGTTTGCGTAGAAACCGTCAAGTTTGAGTAACTCTTCGTGGCTGCCTTCTTCCATGATTTGGCCTTTATCAAGAACGATGATTTTATTGGCTTTTTGAATTGTGCTTAGACGATGGGCAATTACGATTGACGTACGTCCACGCATTAATTTATCAATGGCATTCTGAATCAATTCTTCGGTTTCGGTATCGACTGATGAAGTAGCTTCATCTAAGACAATTATTTTCGGGTCATGAACCATCGCTCGCACAAACGAAATGAGTTGGCGTTGCCCAACCGAAAGAGTTGCTCCACGTTCTTGTACGTTATAGTCATAATCGTTTGGTAATTGCATAATAAAATCGTGTACACCTACGAGTTTGGCAGCTTCCACAATTTTTTCTCTTGAAATACTACTATCACCCAGTGTAATATTTTTTTCGATAGTATCCGAAAATAAAAAAACATCTTGCAAAACTACGCCGATTTGTTCACGCAGATTGCGTAATTCGTATTCTTTTACATTTTGATTATCAATGAGAATAGTCCCTTTGTTTATGTCGTAAAACCTTGATAGCAAATTGATTATTGAAGATTTTCCTGCACCCGTTGCACCCACAAACGCAACGGTTTCGCCATGATTTACATTGAATGAAATATCTTTCAGTACATAATTTTTGTCATTGTAAGCAAACCAAACGTTTTTGAATTCGACTTCACCTTTCAGAGTCCCTTTTTTAGAACCATCATTGGCGGTATAATCATCGCTGTCCAATAATTTCAAGATTCTGTCGGTACTCACAATTCCCATTTGAAGCGTATTCATTCTATCGGCAATCATTCGGATTGGACGAAAGAAAATATTAATAAACATAATGAAAGCCGTAACCGTACCATAAGTCACTTCGGCATTGAGCATTTGTTTTGCCCCAAACCAAACTACCAAACCTGTACCCAGAGCAGCAATTACTTCGGCTACTGGGTAGTAAACCGAATAATACATAATTGACTTAATGTTTTCGTCTCGGTGCTTGGTATTGATGGCATGAAATTTATCGAACTCAATTTTTTCTGAATTAAAAATCTGTACAATGCTCATACCCGTAATGTGCTCCTGCACAAACGAGTTGAGGTTTGAAACTGCATTACGCACTTCGTTGAATGATTTTTTTACTTTTTCTTTGAAAACATACGTACTAATGAGCATGAACGGAATTGTGCTGAGACTAATCAACGAAAGTTTCCAGTCGGTGTAGAACATCACCGAAATAATAAGAATCAGTTGCAAGATATCTCCTGCAATGGCTGCAATACCATCGCTGAAGACATCGGCCAGGGTTTCAATATCTGAAATCGTACGAGTAACAAGTCGGCCAATGGGAGTATCATCGAAGAATTTGAGGCGTAAATGCAAGATTTTATGGTAAAGCTGCACACGAATATCTCGAATGATATTCTGACCGAGCCAACCAGCCAAGTAGGTATTAGTAAATTGAATGAGCGACTGAACAACCAAAAGACCAATCATGATAGCCATCATTTTGGCGAGGCCCGTATAATTGCCTGCCGAAACTGGGCCGTCAATCGTTTGGCGAATCAACAAAGGTAGGGCAGGGGCCAGTGCAGCACCGAGCATGATTGTCAGCACCAAACTATAAAACTTAACATTATAAGGCTTGATAAATTGGAAAAGTCGTTTCAGAATTTCCAAGTCGAAGATTTTGCCAGAGGGTGAAGTTTCGTTTTTTTGTATTTCCGCCACAGATATTATTTATTGAAAGTATCAAGTATTTAACCGATTTTGATGCTCAATAGTTTCAAAATCACTGTTTTATCCTATTAAAACTTGTGCCTATTACAGCTCAATTGTGTTGCTTGTATTAAAAAGAATTACAACCCCAATAATCCATAATTACGCAGTACATTCACTGGTTTATTATAGAAAAATAACTCAAAATCTTCAAAACCAGCAGCTTCGTAGTCGGTTTTGATTTCTTGGAATGTATAGACTTTTTTATTTTTGACCGAAATTTTATCGAGCATTTCAACCAACCAATCGCCTTGAGCTTGGTTGAGTTTGATACTGAAAGTTTCTTTTTTATCATGAAAGGTAAGATTGGCCGTCTGAAAAACTTGCCCCTTTTTCGTGGTGTTTGTATAACTTACCAATGGTTTTTTGCCCAACCAAACTACTTTCGAGGTCGGTTTTAGCATAAAGTCATCATCTTCAAGCAAGGCATTTTCAATGTAATTTTTCGGAACTTTCGTGCGTGGAATCTTGAAATCGAACCATTCTTGGAGTGGGTACTCAAAACACACACCGTGCATATAATTGAGCAAAGACTTTTTTAATCCATAGCTAAAAGCCTCATGGTCAGTGCCTTTTGGGTCAGAAAAAACTAAATCATTATTGGCAAAAGTGCCGATTGTATCGCTTGCTCGCTGCACCGAAAATTGTTCGGGATACATTCCCACGGGGCTATGTGCTGTCATAGCAAACTGATGCCAAAAGCCTGATTGAAGCGTACCGATTTCAAACATTTGTCGAACCATTTCGAGCGAATCGATGGTTTCTTGGGCGGTTTGGGTTGGGAAACCATACATTAGGTAAGCATGAACCATAATGCCAGCTTCGGTGAAATTACGAGTAACTTGTGCTACTTGTGCAACGGTTACTCCTTTTTGAATCAATTCCAATAGTCGGTCTGATGCTACTTCCAAACCTCCCGAAACCGCAATACAGCCAGAGGCTTTTAGTAACTGACACAAATCTCGGCTAAAACTTTTCTCGAATCTGATATTCGTCCACCACGTAACGGTCAATTTTCGACGTAGAATTTCCAAAGCCAATGCTCGCATCAATGCAGGTGGAGCGGCTTCATCAACAAAATGAAAGCCATTTTCGCCCGTTTGGGCAATCATTTCTTCCATTCTATCACAGAGCAAGTTTGCTGCAATGGGTTCGTAGATTTTGATGTAGTCGAGCGAAATGTCACAAAAAGTACATTTGCCCCAGTAGCAGCCATGAGCCATTGTGAGCTTATTCCAACGCCCATCGCTCCACATTCGGTGCATCGGATTTACGATTTCGATAACCGAAATGTATTTGTTTAACAACAAATCACTATAATCGGGTGTCCCTACTTCCGACTGTTTGTAGTCTTTTAGCGGGGAATCATTTTTATAAATGACAGTCCCCTGACCTCCAATGGGGGAGTTTTGGAGGATGAATGTTCTCTTTAATAAAGCTCCCCCATCGGGGGCGGGGGGGGCCAATATCGCCTCCAACGGTGCTTCACCATCGTCGAGCGAAACGTAATCAAAAAACTTAAATACTCGTGCATCTGACAATGACCGCAGTTCGGTGTTGGCAAAACCGCCACCCATTGCCACTTTGGTAGTAGGATAATTTTGTTTTACCCATTGCCCAATTCTAAACGCACTGTAAAGATTCCCAGGAAAAGGCACAGAAATCACCACTAATTTTGGTTGAATCTCTGCCATTCTTTCTGCCAGAATCTTCACTAAAATTTTATCAATATAGCTGTAATCTTGCTGTAGAGCTTCGTATAATTCATCAAAACTATTGGCCGAACGCCCTAAACGTTCGGCGTAGCGACTAAACCCAAAATGTGGGTCAACACACTCCATGATGAGGTCAGAAATATCTTCGAGATAGAGCGTTGCCAAATGCTTGGCTTTATCTTGCATTCCCATTGAGCCAAAGGCCCATTCGAGGTCTTCGAGTTGAGCAAAACGAGACGCCTCGGGTAAGAAGTTTTCTTGACAAATAACGTGCGAAAGCGTAGGGTTTTTGCCTTGAAGAAATAAAATTACGGCATCAATCGTCTGAATGTAATCTTCTTGTAAAGCAATTATTCGCTGAGAGTTTTCGGAGAAAACTTCTGTTTTTGAATTGATAAAGTCGAATAATTCTATGAGACCTTTTTTAGAAAATAATGCCAAAATAACCTCAATACCCAAATCAGCTTGGAAGCATGAAATATTCTTGGTGTTCAGAAAACCCTTGATGTAGGCCGTTGCTGGATACGGCGTATTCAGCTGGGTAAAAGGGGGCGTTATGGCAAAAACTGTTTTATTCAAGAAATTTTAGTATTTTATGGCTGCTTTCGCTCCATTGTCCACGTATTTGTAATCATTTCATTCCACCAAATACTCATTTTATCATTGGCTTGTATGCGAGAATCTCCCCAATAAGTGCCTGATTTTGGCAGAGAAAAGGCGGGCTGTACATCAAAGTTTTGATTGATATAGGCCACAACTTTGATGGTTTGCTTGTTTTTTTCGATAAACTCGAAGAAAGGTTTATACCATTCGTTCCAGATTTGCAGCGGAGTAAGTTTTACGATACCTTCGCCCGCCACGCCATCCCAATACGGACTAATATTTTTTCTATAAAGTCCGCTCAAACTGTATCCTTGCGGAGCTGCCTCACAAATCATGACAGGTTTGTTTTTATTGATGGCGTAGTAAAGCATTTCGCTGGCCAAACTTTTTTGGCTACGTTTATAAACTAAATTTGTACTATTCGTATATTTAGGTGCGAGTTTTGTTCCTGCCAAATACCAAGAAATTCCACAAAAATCAACGTATTTATCACCTGGGTACCAATCGCCAATATTTTCGATTTTATTTTCCATAATATCATCAATAGGAGAGGTGCAAGCCTGCCAAACCGAAAGCCAGTTGCGTGGAGTTTTGCTTTTGTCGTAATTGATTCTCAAGATATCATGGATTCGCTGGTACGCCACAATGTAGCGACGGCGGTCTTCGTAGGCTTTGTTCCAATTTCCATCAAATTCGTAGCCGATTCGGAGGTAAAACTTTACTTTTGGATAGCTTTTCAGAAAATCGGCCAATTCATTGATTTTTGCATCGTAAGCACCATTTACAAGACTTTGAAGGTTTGTGGCATCATTCATCCAAATACCCAAAGCCATATCAAATGGAATATTTTTGGCGTATCGTTTCAGACAAGCATCCTCTAAAACGTTTTTTACGCAATTGCTTCCCGCTCCTTTGTTAGTTTGAGATTTTAGACCATCTAACGTAAAAATATCAACGTATTGCGTAAGTCCAACGGGCAATGGAAAACTACGGTAAGTTAGGCACTCATCGTTTTTTTCGATATGAAAATAGTCGTAAATAGCTTCTTCATCTTGCCCAATAAAAAGGCTTTGTGCCTTTAGGTTAAGTTGAAAAAGCAAAGCAAAAGCAAGGAGAAATATTTTCTTTTTGTGGGACATTTTGGGAAATTAATTACGGATTATTCGATTGACGAATGACGATTTTTAGGCTTTTGGGTAATTATGGAAAAGTTTTTGGGTATAAAGGCACAGAGAAAGCAACGTATTTATTTACTTAATACGTTGCTCTCCTGTGCCTCTGTACTTTTTATTTAATGTAACGAAAATCTTGTCCAGCCTCTAAACTCAATAAAATCTCGTAATACATATCAATACAGGCCTGAATATCATCTTTATGGCACATCTCTACGGTGGTGTGCATATATTTTTGTGGCAATGAAATCAAGGCAGAAGCTACTCCTTCGGCCGAGTAAGCAAACGAATCGGTATCTGTGCCCGTCGAGCGGCTGGCTGCGGCACGTTGGAACGGAATGTTTTTCTCGGTACAAACATCAATCATAAAGTTTAATAGATTGTTTTGTACGGCTGGGCCATAAGTAAGCACAGGGCCACGACCACAAGCCAAATCACCATCTGTTTTTTTGTTGTACATCGGCGACTGAGTATCATGAATTACATCACAACAGATAGCTACATCAGGTTTTAATCTGCGAGAAATCATTTCTGCTCCACGCAAACCGATTTCTTCTTGCACAGCATTGACTATATAAAGTGTAAAAGGCAAAGAAATGTTATTTTCTTTGAGTTTGCGAGCCACTTCGGCAATGATATAGCCACCAATACGGTTATCTAAGGCACGACCAACATAAAACTTATTGTTTAACTCCATTAACGTATCTTCAAACGTAATCACACAACCTACGTGGATTCCCATTTCTTCAACTTCGGCTTTTTTTGCGGCACCTACATCAATAAAGATATTTTTTAATGTTGGTTTTTCTTCGGTAGCGGCTTCACGTACGTGGATGGCTGGCCAGCCAAAAATACCTTTTACGATGCCCTTGCGGGTATGAATATTTACTCGTTTCGATGGAGCAATTTGGTGGTCAGAACCACCATTACGACGCACATAAATGTAGCCGTCTTCGGTGATGTAATTGACAAACCAAGAAATCTCATCAGAGTGAGCTTCGATAACTACTTTGTATGGTTGACCTGGGTTTATTACCCCAACGGCAGTTCCGTAAACATCAACGATTTGTTCGTCGATGTAAGGTTTTAGGTAATCTAACCAAATTTGTTGACCTGACGACTCAAAGCCTGTCGGTGAGGCATTATTGAGGTATTCGTAAAGAAATTCAATGTTTTTTTCTGCCATTTTTCGCTGTATTATGTTTTTCTCAATTTTAACTCAAAAGTAAGGCTATAACACGAAAAAACCTTATTTTTTCTGAAAAACTGAACTTATGATTGCATTACAACCAAAAAAGCATCGCTTAAATTGGCGATGCTTTTCTTGAATAATAAACCCTAACCCTAAACTATGAAAAAACTTGGCGGCGAACCGCCTACTACCCTAATTTTATCTTTGAAATGAGCTATGTATGCTCACAAGTCTTCTATTGACTCACGGTCTATCGACCATTGACTAAGTATCAATTCATTCCTACGGCCGAAATATCAAGAATCTTAAATTCGGTACGGCGATTGGCTTGGTGTTGGTCTTCTCGGCATTGTGTTTCGTCGTCGCAGTTGTTTAATAATTCGGCTTCTCCGTAACCTTTTGCTACTACTCTTTTGGTATCGATGCCACGTGCAGCCAGATAATCTAATACGGCTCTTGCTCTATTGGCTGATAATTTTAAGTTGAAGGAATCGCTGGCACGGCTATCGGTGTGCGAACGCACTTCTATACGCATGTTTGGATACTTTCTAAGAATCGGTATTAGTTTGGTTTCCAATTCTTTAGCGGCATCAGGTCTGATAAAATACTGACCAAAATCGTAGTAAATGTTTTCAAGTCTGAAAATATCACCTTGCCCAACCAATCCTAAATTTTGTTCAACCGTTTTTGGCCCTTTACGAGTTTGTTTTACTTTTCCCAAACTTTCGGTATTTACTGCGTAGCGGTCTTTACTGGCAGTTACCGAATATTCACCCTCTTTTTTAGGTTGGAATTCGTAGCGGCCATCGGCACCCGTCACGATTTGTTCTTTCGAACCATCTTTCCCGTTTTTAAGCGTAACGACCGCTCCTTGAATAGGGCGTTGATTCACTTCCGAAACAATTGTTCCTTTGATAATCGGAGCTTTAGATTTCTCTAAATAAATCGTTATTGAAGTTTGGTTTTTGAGCGAAGAAGCAAATGTTCCGTAGGAAACACCATTCGACTCATAGCCCTCTTTCAGTGCTTTAAATTCAAAATCGGTACCTGTTTCTAAACAAACGCTGATTTTTCCATCAGAACCAGTTACGAAAAGTTCTTTATTTTCTCCGTTTTTCGACATTCTCACATCAACGGCTTCTAATGGTTTCTTGCTATCAGCATCATAAACCAAAATATTCAACTGACGGCATCCGTGGCGGAATGAGTAAAGGTTATCATCGCCGTAACCACGCTTACGGTTTGAACTAAAATAGCCGCTTGAACGATTGCCATTGGTGATGAATCCTAAGTTTTTAATATCACTCACAGGAATACCTTCCTTCATTTCTACATAAAATACATCTAAGCCGCCTAATCCTTCGTGGCCGTCTGAGGAAAAGTATAGATTTCCGTTTTCGTCCATGTACGGAAACATTTCGTTGCCTTCGGTATTTATTTCTCGACCCAAATTTACTGGTGAACTCCAGTTTCCGTCACGATATTCTACCACATAAATATCTGTTCCACCAAAACCACCTGGCATATCCGAT
>JALQYE010000289.1 GCA_023254245.1 Emticicia sp. | reverse complement strand
GTTTGGATTGCCCGCAAAATCGGGCAGTAATGCCAAAGGCGTGCCATTTTCATCAACAGCTACTGGGGTTGAGCCAGTAGTATCGACCGAAATACCAACAATATTCTGCTTGATTTCTTCCGAAACACCAACTAATGCTCCTTTGATAGCCCCTTCGAGCCCTTCGAGGTAGTCGAGCGGGTGTTGTCTGAACTGCGAAATGGAAGGATTGCAAAATAAACCATGTTTCCATCGTTCATAATAATGTACGGCCGTGCCGATATTTTCGCCAGTTTGGTTATTTACTACCAATGCTCGCACCGAATCAGTTCCGTAGTCGATGCCTATTGTGAATGTTGTTTCCATAATATTTGTGTCAAATTAACACATTATATTTTAATCCTTAGAAGTTTCAGCTAAATTTATTTTTATTTTATCTCATCGAGTCAGAAATAAAATAATGGAAGGCATTAAATTTATTTTGGTACTTCTCTTTATCAAGGCGATAAAGAATGGCTTTTTTGGTGGCGGATTGCTGATTTTTTTCGCCTGTATCTATCAACAAATTGGTTGAAAGAATCTTACGACTAAAGTTTCTTCTATCAAGTGGTATCTGATAAATGGCTTCGTAAAGTTTTTGTAATTGTGGAATGGTAAATTTTTCGGGTAAAAGTTCAAATCCGATTGGATGTAAAGCTGCTTTGTATCTGAGCCTTTCGAGGGCCACATTTACCATTTCATTGTGGTCAAAAATAAGGTTTGGCTTATTTTCTATATTAATCCAAAAAGCATTTTGAGCCTTTACAGCATCTTGGTCGTGTGCGTGGATGTTGATTAAAGCAAAGAAACAAACCGAAAGCGTACGTTCAACGGGGTCACGGTTGACTTTGCCAAAAGTTTGAATTTCTTCGAAATAAATATCCTTTAAACCTGTCAAATCGTATAGAATTCGATTTGTTGCTACTTCAAGGTCTTCGTTTTCTTCTAAAAAGCCACCCATTAATGACCACTTTCCTTTCTCTGGTTCGAAGTTTCGTTTTACCAACAAAAGTTTTAAGGCTTCTCCATCAAAACCAAAAACGATACAATCAAGTGCAACAAGTATTCGGGTTGAATGGTGGTACTTTTCCATCAAGTCTCAGTAAATAATAAGGTTCTGATTTGTTAATTTTAAATTCGTAAAATAACAAATACCGTGCAATTTTAGACATTGACTTTGCATGAGTTACGAATTAATTTAGTATGTAAATACTAACAATCACATAACTAAATTGTGTAAAAGTAGCATATATTTTGTTTTTGGCCAATATTATTTGCCCAATATTTGAAAAACATACTTTCCGATTTGAAAAGTATGTTTTTCTCAAAATATTAAAAATATGTTCGTTGCTTATTTTGTTACTTTCAACACAATAACAGAATAGGCAGGAACCGAAAGCCTTAAGACGCCTTTTTCAAGTTTTGCACCAGCAAAATCTTTGACGGCTACTTTGTTAGGTTGCTCAAAAGTATTATGGTCGCTGATGTTTGACGCTGATAAAATCTGACCCGATACTTTGCCGAAATCATCTCCTCTGAGGTTTATTGTCACTTCGTGAGATTTACTATAATCAATGTTTGTCAACGAAATATTCAATGCTCCCGCAGCGTCTTTTGAAGCAGATGCCGAAACAGCTGTAAGTTTTTTGCCGTTGAATTCATACTTGGGCGACTCGATGCTCATCGGAACAAGAGTGGCATCTTGGTGAACATTATACATTTTCATCACATGAAAAGTAGGCGTTAACAACATTTTTTCTTCGTTGGTCAGAATAACAGCCTGCAAAACATTCACGATTTGGGCCAAATTTGCTCCACGAACACGCTCAGCGTGATTATTGAAAATATTAAGCGTTAAGCCCGCAATCATGGCATCACGCATGGTGTTTTGTTGATACAAAGCTCCTTTACCTTCTGCATCGGTTTCGTACCAGCCGCCCCATTCGTCCACAATTAAATCTACTTTTTTCTCAGGGTCATATTTATCCATGATGGTGCTGTGCTTCGTAACGAATTCCTCCATTTTCCAAGCTTCTTCCATGGTTTTAAAGTAGGTTGCTTCGTTAAATCCAACCGATGGTCCTTTGGTATCTTTCCAACTCAATACCGAATAGTGGTGCAATGCCAAGGCCGACATCATATTGTGTGGAATGTTTTTCATCAAAGTTTCCGTCCAATTAAAGTCATCACTACTGGCACCCGAAGCCACTTTATATAGTTTAGATTCTGGCGTAATATCTTTCATGAAAGTTGCGTACTGACGATAGATATTGGCATAATATTCAGCGGTCATATTTCCACCACAACCCCACGCTTCGTTGCCGACTCCCCAAATTTTTACATTCCAAGGCTGTTTACGACCATTTTGAATACGAAGGTCAGACATTGGGCTTCCCGTTGGTTGATTGACGTAGCTTACCCAGTCGGCTAAATCTTTTACCGAACCACTTCCTACGTTACCAGCCAAATATGGTTCAGCCCCAATACGCTCACACAAATCGAGGAAATCGTGGGTACCAAAACTGTTGTCTTCGGTAACACCTCCCCACCAAACATTCACCATTTTAGGACGACTGGCTTTTGGCCCAATGCCATCTTTCCATTGGTAAGCATCAGCAAAGCATCCACCAGGCCAACGTAAGTTTGGCACTTTTAGCTCTTTGAGAGCTGCAATAACGTCGTTTCTTACACCAGCAGTATTAGGAATTTTAGTATTTCCTTCGCCAACATACATTCCACCGTAAATACAACGACCGAGGTGTTCGGCAAAATGCCCGTAAATATGTTTACTGATTTTTGTTTTCGCCAAATCAGTATTGAGGGTGATTTTGGTCTGAGCTGTTGCCGATAGCATAGCACAAACAGCAATAAAAGATAAAATTGTTCTTTTCACCTTATTAAATATTGAAGTTTTAGATGTATTTATAATGGAAATTTATTCTTTCAAAATTCTGAACTGATAAAATTATGGCAAAAAATAGTATTGTTTTGCCATAATTTTCACGTTATCTACTTTATTTTCAAAATCATTTGGTTTGTTGTCAATTTTCGTTGATTCAATATGTTTAACACTGATAAATATATGAATATTGTGTTTTTTGACATCATCTAAAGAGCTTATTTTGGTATACTTTCCACCTTTGAGAGTTCTCTTTGATTGATGAGAAGTAAAGAGAGTGTACTTGGTAAAAGCCTAAAAAGAATCGAATAAAATTTTAATTTTTTAAACCTACAACTTTATAGAAAGCTGGTTTAGGCTGATTATTTCTATCGAATAATAGTGGGTAATTAGTTCGACCTCTCACTGGCCAATTATTCAGCCAACTGTCGCCATCGTTTACGCCCCAAAAAGTTACTCTCGAAATTTTGTCTTTGTGTTTCAAAAATAATTTAAACAACGCTTCATAGTCATCTGCTAATTGTTTTTGAACATTTTCGGGTAATCCGTTTGTATATGGAT
>JALQYE010000288.1 GCA_023254245.1 Emticicia sp. | reverse complement strand
CTTGAAAGCATACATAAACTGCACAAAAAATCGGCTGTAAATTTCCATTGATTTACTCACATCGCAAATCAAAAATAATTTCACACGCGTTGGTTTAGCTTTTTTATAGTGCAGGAATAGAATTTCTTCTCCGTTTCGGAAGTTTTTTTGTAGTGTTCGGCGTAAATCCAAAACTCCGCCACGGCGAGTTGGCTCGAATCTTCGGCTTGGCTTTTGGGCTAAACGTCTGGCAATCAGTTTGATTAATTTTTCGGCTTCGACTAAATCATCGTCCGTAAAAGCAGAAAAGTCCTTTTTTTCGAGCGAAACATTATCGCTGTAAGCTGCCAATTCTTCTTCTTTCTCTTTATTGCCGTAAAGCCAGTTTTTTAACGATTCAAAAGCAGGAGCAGATTGTTTTTTTTCAACAGGTTTCTTCTTTTTCTTGGCCGATTCTTCTTCGGCCATTGCAATCTTTGCGTCAACACCTTTTTCGAGTTCTTTCCAATAGTTATCAAAAATGGCATCAAAATCTTTTAAATTCTTAAAGTTTTGAGGGAAAACACACCGAAGTGCTAAGTAGAAATTTTGTTTGGTAGGTTCGATGTGTGTCAGTGCCAAAAGTGCATCGCTTTCTCGCATGGGCGAAACCATGAAGCCTTTCACCCGCAAATAACGACTAAAAGCCACAATATGAGCCGATATTTCGGTTTCTCTTTGAAGCATTGTTTCTATTCTCCCGCAGAAATCGCAGAAAAACGCTGAAAGTTGGATTTTCTATAAATTATTTACTTTTCTGTAAATTGATTTTAAAATATCATCACTGTTGAAATTGACCAATAAACCTAATTTTAACCCTGTTAATCGAAGATAAGTAAGCACCTGTTTATGATGAACTTCTGCTAAGTTTTCGACTGATTTTATTTCTATAATTACTTTATTTTCAACCAAAATATCAAGCCGAAAGCCAACTTCTAATTTTTGGTCTTTGTAAACCACAGGAACGGGCACTTGAGTTTCAACTTTTAGACCAAGCTTTTGAAGTTCAAAAGTTAGTACAGCTTCATAAACCGATTCGAGTAAACCTGGCCCTAAGTTTTTATAAACTTCATAAATCGCACCTCTAATTTTGTACGAAATGTCATTTTCAGTCATGCTCTATTGTATTATTGTGTAAAAAGTCTGCGTTTTTCAGCGATTTTTGCGGGAAATTAAAGTCTTGAAGTAACGCCAACTTTTTCCATTAATTCAGAAAGTGAAAGTTGGGTATTACGAATGTCTTGCCAATCTTTCAGAATTACGCCTAAAGTGCTTTCTATTATTTCTTTGTCGAGATGGTCGAAGTGCATGGCAGCCAAAGCCGTTGCCCAATCAAGCGTTTCGGCAATACCTGGCACTTTATTGAGTTTTTCGTGGCGAAGATGCTGCATGAACTTCGTAATTTGTAAGGCCAGTTGGGCGTCAATTTGTGGTACTTTTTGCTTTACAATTTCGAGTTCTTTATCGAATTCGGGGTAATCAATCCATAAATACAAGCATCTTCGGCGAAGAGCCTCCGAAAGTTCACGATTGCGGTTGCCTGTGATGATTACGTGCGGGATAGATTTCGCTTGAATTGTGCCAATTTCTGGAATCGTGATTTGCCAATCCGAAAGTATTTCGAGGAGAAAACTTTCAAATTCTTCATCGGCTCTATCCATTTCATCAATGAGTAGAACAGGTGCTTTTTCTTGTGAAATGGCTTGTAAAAGTGGGCGTTTTAATAAAAACTTATCTGAGAAAAGTTGAGATTCAAGCAAGTTTGTGTTTGAAAGCTCTTGGTTTTCTGACATTTTCAAAAAAAGCAACTGTTGTTGGTAGTTCCATTCATAAATGGCATGGTTTGAATCTAAGCCTTCATAACATTGCAAACGAATCAAGTTGGTGTCCAACGCCTTTGCCATTACTTTGGCTATTTCAGTTTTTCCTACACCCGCAGGCCCTTCAATCAAGAGTGCCTTGTTGAGCGTCATAGCTAGAAAGACCGACATCGAGACGTAGTCGTCGGTAATATAGCCTTGCGATTGGAGGAGTGATTTAATAGTATCTAAATTCATTGATGAAAATCACGGGTCTAAACAATCTCTGATTTTATGAAAGTTTTATCTCTAAACAAAGGAAACAAAAAAGGCATGGAAAACACAATTATATTAACCTTTCAAGGGAGAATAAGTGCGTTTTCGATGCCTTTTTGTGAGGTATTAATTATCTGCAAACGGCTGTTAGGGCTCGTTTGGCATATACCCTTGCCAAATGTTGGCGGTAATCTTCGTCGGCATAATGGTCGGCGTTGAGGCTTACGTCAGAGGCCGCTTGTGCAGCCGCCGAAGCGATATTTTCGGCAGTTGCTGCTTTGCCCGAAATAGCCGCTTCTACATTTCCATCACGGAATGGCCCATCAGAAACACCCGTAAAAGCAACGGTTATATCAGCAACAACGCCATTTTCGACTTTCGCCATTGCGGCACAACCCACAATTGCAAAACGTGAAGCTGGCTGCATGAATTTTTGGTAGGTCATTTTGGTGCCAGATGCTGGTACGGGCACTTGGATTTCGGTAATAATTTCGCCTTCTTCGAGTGCCGTAGAGAAAAAGCCGACGAAAAAGTCGGTCGCAGGAATCGTTCTTGTTTCATCGCCATTCGTAACCACGATTGAGGCATTAGCAGCTAAAAGAGCCGCAGGCCAATCGGCAGACGGGTCAGCGTGGGCGATACTTCCTCCGATTGTTCCCATATTTCGTACCTGCACATCGCCAATCACATCGGCAGTTTCGGTAAAGAGTGGTAGTTTATCGGCAAGAAGTGAGGAATGAGCTATTTGTCCGTGCGTAGTCATCGCACCGATGCAAATGTTTCCGCCTTCTTCTTTGATGTAATTCAAATCAGATAAATTGGCAATGTCAATTACCATCGAAGGGCTGTTGAGGCGTAGTTTCATCGCAGGAATTAGGCTATGTCCGCCCGCCAATATTTTTGCGTCAGGATTGGCCTTTAACACACTAAGGGCATCACTGACCGAACTTGCTCTATAATAATCTACTGTATTTGGTAGCATATTTTCTAATAGTTATGAGTTATGAGTGCTGAGTTATGAGTTTTTTGACTCATGACTCAGCTCCCTAAATTCTATATTATTTATGGTTCATTGCTCGCCATACTCTTTGCGGAGTTAGTGGCATTTCGAGGTCACGAACGCCTAAGTGCCAAGTGGCATTCATAACTGCGTTTACGACTGCTGGTGTTGAGCCGATTGCCCCCGCTTCGCCAGCACCCTTCACACCCAGTGGGTTATGTGGGCAAGGCGTTGTTTTGCGGTCGGTTTCAAACATCGGTAGGTCGTCGGCACGAGGCATGGCATAATCCATAAATGTTCCAGTAGTTAATTGGCCGTTTTCATCATAAATTACTCCTTCGAGCAAGGCTTGACCAATTCCTTGAGCCAATCCACCGTGAATTTGTCCTTCCAC
>JALQYE010000287.1 GCA_023254245.1 Emticicia sp. | reverse complement strand
AAATAAATATTATCCAAATAGTCGGCGTGCGTGCGTTTCCAAGTTGCCCCAGCATCTTCACTACGATACACCTCTGCTCCTGTTACTTGTGTATCAAATAAATCATTATTGCCATTATACGTATATTCGTAAATATCTTGTACCTTGATTTTATCAGCCTTTAGGTCTTCTTTGAAAGCCTTTGCCGTAAATTTTTCAGGGAAGCCTTGTCCATCCAAATATTCATTGATAGTAGCATCGCTCAAAGCCAAAAACTCATCTTTGGTGATGGTTTTCATTCTTTTTGTGGTCAAGCGACTGGCATCTTCTTTTTCTTCTTTCTTTGGTCTATTTGCCTGATTATCAATGATTGCGTAAACAATATTGGGGTTCTTTGGATAAACAGCTAAGCCAATACGTCCATTGCCCGCACCCGTTGGGAAGCCACTACCCTCGCCCGAAATCAATTTCCAAGTTTCGCCTCCATCGGTGCTTTTATAAATGCCAGACTCTTTTCCACCTTCAACAAAATTCCATGCCGTACGCTCTTTATACCACATGGTAGCATAAAGCGTATTGGCATTGTTTGGGTCGAGTCTTACGTCAATCGCACCCGTATTATCGTTGATGTAAAGCGTTTGTTTCCAAGTTTTACCGCCATCGGTGGTCTTGTACATACCACGCTCTTTGTTTGGCGAATACAAATGCCCTAAAACCGCTACCCAAGCAATATTTGGGTCGGTTGGGTGCAAAGCGATTCTACCAACGTGATGAGATTCAGGCAAGCCGAGATACTCCCAGCTTTTGCCATTATTGGTTGATTTGTACATACCCACGCCCGAATACGACGAACGACTTGAGTTATTTTCGCCCGTACCAATCCAAATTGTGCGGGTTTTCCAATCAACGGCAATATCGCCGATGGTCATAACGGCCTCATTATCAAAGATTGGCGAGAAAGATTGTCCATTATTGACCGTATGCCACAAACCACCCGAAGCATAAGCGGCGTAAAACTCCGTTGGATTTTCGGGATTTGCATCAATATCTACAATACGGCCACTCATAACGGTTGGGCCAACATTTCTGAATTTTAGATTTTTTACGAGCGATGCTTCTTGCAGTTTTTTGCGTTGTTCATAGCCAGCAATTCGCTCAGTGGCTGATGTTGGAGAAACTGCATCGGCGGTGACTACTGGAGCTGTTTCAGCTACAACTTTCTTCTTTTTCTGGGAGAATCCAGCAAAGCAAGTGATTGATAATAAGGCAATTAGGGTTAGTTGTTTTTTCATTTTTTATGTTTGAAGTGTTTTGTCAGAAACGTAGTTGAAGGTTCAATTTAAAATATAAGTCACCATTTTTCTCTAAGTAAAGTTTTCCAAAACGATGTCTTGTTGATGACGGCGTTTCTAATTTTATATGCTCAAATAAATAGTTTTTTAAAGTATCTATTTCAATAATATGGAAGCCTAAACAATCTCCATTGTTTTTCATCACGATTGTTCCATTTGACTCATATATTCCATTCCATTTTGAACCTGCAAAAAAGCCCAATAAAATATCAACCAACAACCTTTTTATCTTATTTGTTAGTAAAACTTCGGCATCTTTATTAGGATTACCCTCTAAAAGCATTTTTGTTATTTCTTTCAACGATGAAATTCTTTCTTTGTAGAAGCATAATAAAATTTTACCTATAATTTCAGGCATCTCACTATCCACCATTCTTAAATTAAAATCCATTGTTTCTTTTTCGGCACCCACATACTCAAACCTTCCTCCATATTCTTCTATCAAACTTATCCTATCTTTCAATTTTGTTGATGTATCAATTGCATTAATTTCATCCATTAATGATTTATCTAAACCTGTTATTTTAAAAATAAAGTTTGTATTTCCCGAAGCATTCAACAATGTTGGTTTACTTCCTAAAAAAGATTTGATACCAAAACCTTCATTTTCTTTTTGTAGAAACTCATTCTCAATGTCTAAAACAATGTCTGCTTTTTGATTACTATTGCCTCCTTTTATTATGTTAAATCCTAATGTATCTTGAATAATCTTAAAATCTGGAAGTTCAAAAGTTTGCGTACTTTCTTTTATTTTAGCAATTAATAAGTTTATGATTTGCGGATGTATTATTTCCGATATGTTAACTTCTTTTTCTGTTTTATCTTTTTTATTCTTTATTACTACATTTGAGAGACCAGACAACAAAAACTCCATGTTCAAATTATGCGTTGTTACCTTATTAATCTTGAAGAAACTGCTATTCGGATTTAAGTTTTTATCAGATAGTAATAGCTTTTGCTCTATTAAAAGTTTTATAAAGACTAATAGCTCAGTCCATTCTCCTTTATTCTTTGTTGTTTTTAAAGTTGTTTTTCGAGGATTCAAATCTTTCATATAGTTTATCATATTTTTGGCTACTGCTTCAATTGCATCAACAGCAACACTGTTACCTAACTGTTTTATTGCCTGTGTAGGACTCACTGGAAACTCAAAGTTATCTGGAAAACCCTGCATTTTTCTTGCCTCTATGTAGGACAGCTGTCTAACTCTGCCATCAACGCTATAACTATCCCAGTTTCTTCTATCTTCAATATCAGACCCTCTACCACCTACCCGAATTGTGAAACCTATTTTTCTTGTACACTTTCCCCCCCAAACATCACTCATAGTAAATTTCAAAGGTGTTGGTGGTGGAAAAGAAAAACCTCTCATAAATTCTTCATCACGAAACCCAACCATGAATGCTCTTGGACGTAATTGAGGTAAACCATAGTCAGAAGCTTGTACTATCTTAAAATAAAAGGAGTAGCCCAATTCTGTTTCAAGAATTTCTCTTATAACTCGAAATGTGTTACCACCATCATGTGTAACTATTCCTCGTACATTTTCCAAAAAAAAAGCTTTGGGTCTCTTTGCTTCAATTATTTCAGCGATATTGAAAAACAAATTTCCTCTTTCTGAATTATGATTATCGTCAAACCCCCTTTTTTGACCCGCCTGACTAAATGGCTGGCAGGGAAAGCCAGCACATAGAATATCAAAATCTGGAATATCCCTTGTAGAAATAGCTCTTATATCTTTATTAAAGAGATTATTCTCAAATAATTTAGGGCTTATTTTTCTATAATTTAATTCATATGTTAGTCTTGCATATTCATCTATTTCAGACGCAAAAACACACTCTCCCCCTAACCGATGCATTGCTAAATGAAAACCACCTATACCTGCAAACAGGTCTATAAACGTAAATTTATTCTCCACTTCGTTATATTACTTTTTTGCAAAGATAGCATTAATATTTTGGGTGTAATTATCTAAAAAGGATGTTCACCCACCTCAATAACCAGCCGCATGGCCATCTTTTCGAGATTCTGATGCTCCGAAATATACTTTTCGCACAGGGTCGTAGCGAATCGCTTGATAACCACCATATTGGCCGAGCGTATAACCAACCTTATGTCCTTTTTGCATCAAACCTCTAATAGTTTCGTAGGGTATCCCCGACTCCATCGTTATCATGCC
>JALQYE010000286.1 GCA_023254245.1 Emticicia sp. | reverse complement strand
ATTTATCATTCAGCCATGTTGAAAGTCCAATATCACGGTTATCAAATCTTATGACATAAAAACCTGCCGCAACTAAAGGCTTGATGACATTTTCACCATAGATGACACATTGAGCATCAAGCCCCATAATAAGTAGTATTGCTGGGTTTTGACTTTCACCAAATGTTTCGTAGTATATTTCTATGCCATTAACAGGAGCTTTGCCCGATTCATTAACAACTAATTTCGACACAACTATTGCAATTTATTAGATTTAACGTTTCATCTATTTCTACCCAGTACTTCATGGCTACTTACCCATTCGTTGGCCACGATTGCCGAAGCCAATGAAAGTTCTCCAGCCAAAACAACTGCTGCCATGATTTCGGCTAATTTATAAACTTTTCCAGAACCAAAACAGCCCAATATCTCTAAGCACTCTCGTTGAGTGGGTAGGGCAGTGCCACCACCGTAGGTAGCAATAATAAGCGATGGAATAGTAATGGAAATATAATAGTCACCGTTTGGTTTGATTTCGCTATGTGTAATTGCTGCCGACGACTCCGCAATATTGGCTACATCTTGCCCAGTAGCAATAAACATGGCAGTCAGGCCATTGGCCGAATGAGCCCCATTATTTGCAGAATTAGACAGAATGGCACCAACATTTGATAGTTGTCGTTGTTTAAACAGTGCCTCAGCCGATGTGTGCATGATTTCTTTTAACAGTTCGTTGGGGATAGTAGCTTCGGCAACCACCCTTTTTCCACGGCTTTGGAGGGTATTAAGGTGCGAATGTTTTTTGTCCGTATCCATATTGGCTGCCATCGAAAAATGCTCTAAGCCTTCAATGCCTTGTTCAAGCATCCAATGGCAAGCTCGATGCGTAGCTTTCGTAACCATGTTTTGCCCAGCGGCATCACCTGTTGTAAAATTGAAGCGTAGCCAATGTAATTTTCCAACTGTATATTGTTCAATATCCGTAAGTTTACCTGATTGCGTAGTTTCTTCTGCTTTTAATTTGATATGTTCAAAATTATCATCCACCCATTGCCCAAATTTTCTCGAGAATCGTGCGTTTTCAAATACAAAGAGTGGGGCTCTTTGCATGGCATCATCAAGTACGGTGCAAGTTACTCCACCTGCTTGGCTCAGTAGCTTCATACCTCTACTATAACTGGCCACTAATGTACCTTCGGTTGTGGCCATCGGAATATAAAACTCCCCCTGTGCATATTCGCCATTGACCTTTATTGGGCCTGCTAATCCAATGGGTACTTGAGCCACTCCAATGAAATTTTCGAGATTCCCTCGTAAAATTGTGGGGTCAAACGAATAGTTAGTAATATGTTGAAAAGCTACATTCGTTTGTTCTTGCAAAAACTTTTGCCTTGCTGTAATGATTTCAGCCGAATAGTTATCTGCTTTATTTAATGGAATTTTTGCCATGATTTTGATGCTAAAATCAATTATTTATTTTTCTCAAAGCCACGCAAAAACTCAGTCCTATCAGTGATGTCAGTAATAAACTCACTTTCAATTCGTAGTCCTTCGCCTAAAGTCGTGTCCATTCCTTCGTTGTACAAATGCTTGAGAGCAGCTATGGTTTGGGCTGAATTTTGGATAATATCATTGGCCATTTCAATACCTGTTTGGTCTAAATCATCAACCGAAACGGCTCTATTTACTAAACCAATGCGTTCGGCTTCTATTCCTGTAATTGGCTTGCAGGTAAACGATAGTTCTTTGGCTTTAAGCGTTCCGACCAATCGTGGTAAACGCTGCGACATTCCCCATTTAGGTAAAATCCCCCATTTAGCGTGCGTATCTCCAATTTTTGCATCTTCAGAAGCAATTATCAAATCGAAAAACATCATTAGTTCGGTTGCACCAGTGTAGCAATGACCGTGTACGAGAGCAATTGCTGGCTGAGGCATTCGACGTAAGATTTTGGCAATTTCGTTTCCATCTTTTAAAATATCATCGGCCGTAAATTGACCACCCACCAACGACTCATTCATGGCTTTCAAATCTACCCCTGCCGAAAATGCTCTTCCTAAGCCTTTTACTATCAAAACTTTGCAGGAAGCATCAGCCTCAATCTCTAATAGTGCGGCTTTGAGCTCACGAATCATATTGGGAGTAAGGGCATTAAGTGAGGCAGGTCGATTCAGGTAAAGCCAAGTGATGGCTTCTTGTTTTTCAATACTAATATCTTGGAATGTCATGTTTAATTAGGTCTTATAGATTTAACAAAAATACTGAAAATATGCTGCGTGCATACTACTTCTATTAGGTATTTAGAAAATATTTTTGGGCGCTATCAAATAATCAACTAATTATTTAGTTATATTTGTATATCTCCAACTAAATCTAATCAAACACATGAAAAAACTATTGATTATTTTCTTCTACGCCACAGTTTCGGCTTTTGCACAACCAAAAGTATATAGAGCAGACGAATTTGAGGCAAAAGTGATGCCGCCACGGCTACAAAACAGCGAATACCCAAACTTATCGAAGGTTTCAGACGATGGTCGCAATAATGGGGTAATGAAATACGATTTGGAATTGCGTAAACTTAATTATGACTTTCGTAATTATGCTCTTTCAAAAAAAGTAGATTTATCGGCATTTGAAAAAAAATACGCTATGCCCATTAATTTACTTTTTAAAGAACAGGGTAAACTGGAATATATAGTTTTTGGGTTTAACCGAATGGTTGTAAATAAGCAGGTGTTTTTTGATACGTTGAATGCGAAAGAAGATAAAGAATTTAGAGAATTGATAGGCAACTATTTTCAAAATGCAGATTTTTCGAATTTGAAAAATACCCAAAAATGCTCTATTTACACAAGTGTGGCTTTAGGAAAAGAACTAAGAAAAAGTAGGAAGAATATGATTTCTACCATCGCAATGGCAGAAACTTGCAATCAACCCGATACTGTTAAATCATTGGTTTTGAATAAATTAAATCTCGAAAAGTTTCCTGATGTTGTATTTAGATTCAAAAATTTAGAAAAATTAGATTTATCGGATAATTATATAGAACAAGTTCCCAAACAGATTTGGGAATTAAAAAAACTAAAGCAACTAAGCCTAAGCGGAAATTATATTGATTATAGTACTTTTAAGTTTAAGAAAAACAAGCATTTGAAAGACCTAAACTTACAGTTTACAGGAATGACAAAAATGCCCAAATCAATAAAAAAGAATCGGGTATTAGAAATATTTTTTGTTGGAAATAATAAGATTGAATTCAGAAAAAATGATTTTCGCCGAATGTCAAATCTTAAAGCTCTAAATTTATATAATGTTAGAACCGAAGCACTTCCAAAATCAATCGGAAAACTCAAAAACTTAGAAGAACTTGACCTTTATCATAATGAATTGAAGTTTTTGCCTAAAGAAGTTTGTGAATTATCAAAACTTAAGACGCTGGCAGTTGCTAATAATCAGCTTTGGAATTTACCCGAAGAAATTACCAAATTAACCAACCTTCAAACGCTCTACGCTCACCATAATCGTTTGAATACTTTACCTGTTTTACCAAATCTCAAACTATTAGATATTGGTTATAATCTTTT
>JALQYE010000285.1 GCA_023254245.1 Emticicia sp. | reverse complement strand
AGGCAACCGAGATTATTTAGGGCAACTAACGGCCACGCTTAGGGAAATGAACATGCGAGAATTGGCACTCGGTACAAAGTCGAGAGGTGGGCAGCAATGGGATATTTGGGAAGCAGTATTTTCGCCAGTTGGGAAAGATGGTTATCCGCAACCCATTTGGGATAAGAAAACGGGCGTCATTGACAAAAAAGTAGCCGAATATTGGCGAGAAAACTACGATTTAACTTACATTTTGAAGCGTGACTGGCCAAAATACGGCGATAAATGGCGTGGGAAAATCAGGATTTATTGCGGTGATATGGATAATTTTTATCTGAATAACGCAGTCTATTTGGCAGAAGCCGAACTGAAAAATTTGAATAGTCCAGCCTACGAAGGGGAAGTAGATTACGGCGACCGTGCCGAACACTGCTGGAATGGCGACCACACCCAGCCCAATTATATTAGTCGTTTACGCTACCACCGAATGTTTATTCCTAAATGGACGGAAGATATGAAGAAAACTGCACCCAAAGGAGTTGATTTGACGAGTTGGAGGTATTAGTCTTTTAAGGAAGACTTCTTTTGAAACGAAGTCTTCCTTTTTTATCTTACTTCCCAGCCTCAGCATGAAGCATTTCTAAACCGACCGATGCACGAGGTTTGAAACCCGTCCAAGGTTTATCATTGGAATTTTGATTTACATCTAAGTATTTGGCGTAATCTTTTTTCTTGAGATGAATCCCCAAGAAAGCCGTTACGAAATGTTGATTGATGTTATTGATGCGGCGTTCGTTCCAAGCGGGTTCGGCATAGCGGTAATATTCATCAAAGTGTAAACCTGGTTTTAAAGATTCGGCTGGCGGCGGATTCGGTGCCACATTGTGACGAGCATTCATATATGTAAGCATATAACGATTGGCATTGACCGCACCGTTATAAATTGCTTTAATTCCCTTCTCATAACCCGAAATATCATCTTGGCTTCCTGCCACAAAAAACGTCGGAATCTTCAAGCCCTTCAACGTTTCAGTATCCCACACACCTCGCTCCATTCCCCACGGAGCAAAAGCTACGACCGCTTTTATACGTGGGTCGATACTTGCTTTGTACTCGGCGTTATTACCCGTACGAACTTCAATTGCTTTACTTCCACCACTCAATGCCCCAAAAGTTTTGATGATTTGGTCGCTATAACCAGCACCCGCTACATTCAAAACCCCGTATCCACCCATTGAATAGCCGATGAGTCCGATATTTTGGTCATCAACCATTCCTGCAAGAAAGCTACTTTTATCTTTTCCTAAATTGGCAATCTGATTCATGATAAAAATATCATCTTTCGAGCGGTTGAGTAAGGTACTCGAAAATGCCGCTGCATCACGAAAAGTCGATTCGGTATGGTCAATTGCTACCACAACGTAGCCTTTTGAAGCTAAATTTTCGGTCAAATAAGTCAATAAAAGTCTTGAACCTAAATAGCCATGCGAAACTATAACCAGCGGAAATGCTCCATCGGTAGTTTTAGGTGCGGCATCTCGCACGGCACGGCCCAAAAAGGTAAAAGGAATAAGTGGGCGTTTCGGGTCGTTTGACGAACCCATCACTTGTTCATAAGTTACCAAATCTTTCACATCAGCCGCCACATTGGCAGGATACCACACTTCCACTTTGAGCGGTCGGTCGTAAGTTGGGTCAATACCGCCTTTCGATTTTAGGACATCGACTTGGTTTTTATTCACAAAATCAAGCGTACGAACACCTATCTTGTATTCACCACGAGGTGCCAATTCGGGAGCATCGGGCAAGGCATCGCCATAAACAAAAGTCTCGGCGGTATTTTGGGCAAATGACAAATTAGAATAGAAAAGCACACTAATTGTCAAAATCAGTAGCTTAGTGAAGATTAATTTCATTTTTAAGGTTGAATTTGTTTGAAAATATTTCTGCAAATTAGTCAAGAAAAAGAAACAATCTAAGTTAATTTTTTTGTGATGAAAAATTTAATAAAAAACCTGCCCCTCAATAAATAAGAACAGGTTTTATAGTTTATGATTAGATAATTTTTACAACTATCAATTCGGGCAACCAGCAATTTTACCAAGAAAAACACTACCCGAATCGGCAAAAAAACCAGGTTGAATCGTGATTGAGGCCCCCGCACTATATGTGACATTTGCTCCAGCGTTAATGGCGTTCGATGCAGTAATGCTATTAGACGCATAAACGGTGGTTGTTCCGCTTTGAGCTTGCGTAATTGTCTGCGAAACTGGGCAAGATACATTTAATAAATAATCTTGCCCCATACGTAGGTTGCACAAGGGTTGAAGGCCATGTCTTCAAAACGCACTCTGACTCTCATCCGTACAGTTCCGATTGCATTGGCTGGAATGGTGAGAGTTCCGATGTAAGGTTTGGTCACAGGCGAAGCAGCTTGTGCTACTAATTCATTAGTAGAAAAAACACCATCTTTATCAGCATCAATCCAAATCGACACATATTCATCATTAATGGCATTGATTAAATCTATAGAAAAATCATACGTTTGGCCAGCAGAAACGCTGGCTGAAGTAACACCATAAAACTCATAACTACCTGTCGAACAGCCACTTCCTGTACTCAAAACCGTACCATTGATGGTAAAGCATGATATACCATCATCTGCACCACACCCTGCAATATAAGTAGGAATGCAGTAGCTTTGAGCTAAACTTTTTTGATTGATAAATAGAGAAAAAATAGATACTGCAAAAAGTGCCTTTATGATATTAAATTGCATACGAGTAAAAATTTTAGGTTTTCGAATAAACCAGTCTCAAAATCGGCATTCAAGAATAGGCTTACTGAATCCGTTGAAAATTCCCATTTGCATCGAATATTAACCTCAATTTAGTAGAACTTAGCCCATTTCTGATATACGTTTTATAACTTACTTCACCTCTTCGAGTCGATTTTTCTGTGCCTAAAATTGTGTAAGTCGGATAATTAGTCGTAATATAAATCAGAGCCAACGCAGGTAAAGTTGCCCCACAAGAATCAAAATCTCCATCATCATCTGAGTCGGGGTCGTCATTGTCATTCATTCCATCATTATCATCATCGAGGTCAGAATCATCTAACTGGCCATCGTCATCAAAGTCGTCGTCATCACCAAACGATTTATCTTTATCGTCATTGACTCCATCATTATCATCATCGAGGTCATTTATATCACTGATTCCATCATTATCATCATCGGTATCTACATCGTCCGTTATGCCGTCATTGTCATCATCAGAATCAACACGATTCTTTTTACCATCATCATCAAAATCATCATCATTATTAGATTGGTCATCCATCGAATCATGCAGACCATCATTATCATCGTCAGGGTCTTTATCGTCATTCAAGCCATCGTTATCATCATCTGGATCGTTATTATCCGAAATGCCATCATTATCATCATCGCTATCAGAATGGTTGGGTAGGCCATCATCATCAAAATCATCGTCATCATCGTGACGTTTATCAATCAAATCAGGCATACGGTCGTTATCATCGTCGGCATCAACACCATCATTTTTACCATCATTATCATCATCTTTATCGACATCGTCATTTATACCATCGTTGTCATCATCCGTATCATTAATATCAGGCGTGCCG
>JALQYE010000284.1 GCA_023254245.1 Emticicia sp. | reverse complement strand
GGGGCAAGGGAAAAATCCCGTGGCTATGATGCGTACGTCGTGGTCAAAACCCGATGCAATTTATGTGGGATTGAAGGCGGGTTCGCCCTCGGTCAATCACGGTCACATGGATGTTGGGTCGTTTGTGATGGATGCCAATGGCGAACGCTGGGTCATGGATTTTGGCATGCAAGAATACGAATCGCTTGAATCGAAAGGTGTTAAACTTTGGGGAATGACCCAAAATTCGGAGCGTTGGCAGGTGTATCGTTATAATAATTTGGCTCATAGTACACTCGCTTTTGATAACGAATTTCAGAAAGTCGAGGGTTATGCTGCCATCAATCAATCTTCTAAGAATCCTAATTTTTTGAGTGCGGTCAGCGATATTAGTGGGGTTTACAAGGGCAAAGCTACGTCTGTCAATCGAGGTGTTGCCATTATCGACAAAAAATACGTTTTAGTAAAAGACGAAATAACTGCCTCCGAAAATGAGACAACCGTACGATGGGCAATGCTGACTCCCGCAGAAGTTAAAATAAATACTGATGGAACGGCAGAACTAACGCAAAAAGGTAAAAAACTGCAACTGAAAGTGAGTAGCCCGAGTAATGTTTCATTGAAAACGTGGTCAACGCAAGGTTCGCACGACTATGACGCTCCGAATACGGGTACAACTTTAGTAGGTTTTGAAGTTAAAATTCCAGCAAATAGTAGTATTTCACTCGATGTGTTATTGATACCTGAAGAAAATCAAGTAAATTCAAAGACAAAAATTCTTCCACTGAAAGATTGGAAGTAAGGAATTCATCTATTCACCCTAACCTTTTTTAACAATGACATATTCACGTAAAACTTTTTGAAACACTTGGGCATAACTGCCTTGAGTGTTCCTGCATTTTCGTTTCAACAAAAAACAGCCTCGCCTAAACTTACCATCGGTTTAGCTTCTTATACACTACGAAAATATTCGGTAAGCCAACTGATAGATATTTGTAAACGACTCAATATCAAAGACATAGCCCTTAAAAATTTTCATCTTCCGCTCGATGCCAGCGATAGCGAGATTCAGGCAACAATCGCCAAACTAAAAGAGGCAGGGCTGAATATTTATGGCGGTGGAGTAATTTACATGAAAAACGAAGCCGAAGTAAAAAATGCGTTTCGCTATGCCAAAGCGGCGGGTATGAAAATGATAATCGGTGTGCCCAATCATGATTTACTGCCTTTGGTTGAAAAATACGTCAAAGAAAACGACATCAAGCTTGCTATTCATAATCACGGCCCAGGCGATGAAGTGTATCCTACGCCTGCCACGGTCTATGATAAAATTGTGAATCTTGACAAACGAATTGGCCTTTGCATTGATATTGGGCACGTGGTTCGGCTTGGAATGAATCCGATTGAGGCCATTAAAAAATACGGACATCGGATGTATGATATGCACCTAAAAGATGTTGATGGAACGGTAGCTAAAAGCGAATCTATTCAAATTGGACGAGGTGTAATAGATATTCCTAAGCTAATGAAAGCTCTCAAAGATGTTAATTATCAAGGTGTTATGAGTATCGAATACGAAAAAGACGCCGATAATGCCGAAGGTGGTTTGGCCGAGTCAGTTGGATATGTGCGTGGTATTTTAGATATGATGGACCGTTATTAAAAACTCTTTCTCCGACAAAAAATGAAAAAAATAACATTCTTTTTAGTACTGCTTTTTAGCACAACGCTTTTTGCCCAAGTAACTCAGCGAAATATTTTTGCTAAGAAATATTCGCTCGATGATGTGAAAAAATCCTTGATTCCGCTCAAAGAATATCATCCATACCCCAAAACTCCCGAAGAATGGCAAGCGGCCGTGCCCGATAGTGTTTTGCAGGAAATTGTAAAAAATGGCGAAAAACTACTCGATTATAAATTTGAGGCAATTTCGGCAACCATTTCGCTGGACTACGTGCGTTCGGGCGACCGTGAACGACACGGGAAACTTTCTTATGGAAAACGAAATGCATTAACCGATTTGATTTTGGCTGAAAGTGTCGAAAATAAAGGTCGATTCGTAGAAGCAATTATGAATGGAGTTTGGTCGATTTGCGAAGAAAGTTATTGGGGTGTTCCTGCCCACATCAGAGGTCTACCCGATGTCGAAAACCCTGTGGTAGATTTATTTTCGGCCGAAACTGCTTCGGTTTTAGGCATGGCCGATTATTTCGTTGGCGATAAATTAGATAAAATCAGTAAACTACTCCGTAAAAGAATTTACTACGAAACCAACAAACGTATTTTTGAGCCAATGCTCACAAAATCAGATAATTATGGTTGGATGAGTAAAACAAAACCCGTCAATAATTGGAATCCATGGATTATGTCGAATTGGATTTCGGCTACTTTATTGCTTGAAAAAGATGAAAAACGTCGTGCCGAAATGATTTACGGAACAATGCTCGGAACTGACCTTTACCTAAACGGCTTGGGCGAAGATGGCGGCTGCGACGAAGGTCCAAGCTATTGGTTTGCGGCAGGTGCGAGTGTGTTCGATTGTCTTGAATTATTGGGTAATGCCACTAAAAATCAAATTAGTATTTATGATGAGCCACTTATCAAAAAAATGGCTTCGTATGTTTACAAAACTCATATTAGCGGGCATTATTTCGTAAATTTTGCCGATGCTGACCCCAAACTTCGCCCCGATGGCTTGATGCTTTACCGTTTCGGCAATGCCCTAAAAGACGAAAAAATGGTTCAGATGGGGCAGTGGGCATTCAAAAACTTTACTTCTGCTTCAATGGGGGGCAGTTATCATCGCCCACGCCGAATCGAAAACTATCTTTCTATCAAGCAAGTGCAGAAAGAAGCTGCTCCTTATGTGCCAGTCAATGACGCTTGGTTTGGTGATATTCAAGTGCTTACTGCACGAGCCAACAACGGTTTCTTCATGGCAACCCACGGCGGGCATAACGCAGAAAGCCACAATCATAATGACGTGGGTGATTTTATGCTTTATGCCAATGGTGAGCCTGTAATTATTGATGCTGGGCGTGGAAATTATACGGCTCGCACGTTTTCGGCTCAACGCTATGAACTTTGGTTTACACAATCTCAGTATCATAATTTACCTATAATCAATGGTTTAGGCCAGAAAGCAGGCCGAGAGTTTGAAGCAAGTAATGTAAAAAGTACGATTTCAGAAAAAGAAGCTACGCTCAATCTTGATATTGCGAATGCTTATGATAAAAACGCAGGAATTGTATCTTGGAACAGAACAGTGAAACTGAATAGAGTAAAAAATACCGTTGAACTTATCGATGATTATGCGTTGAACCAAAAGCCAACTTCATTGCAACAAATTTTTATGACAATCTGCACGATTGATAACTCGGTGGCGGGAAAAATTACGCTAAAAACTCCAAAAGGACAAGTCATAAATCTACAATACGACCCAAAAGTTTGGGAGGTATCAACCGACTTACCTTCAACCGAAGGCATGGAATATGTAAGTTTTAAAACCAAATGGGATAATTTGCCAGTTCAACGAATTATTTTGAATAGTAAAAATTTGGCACAAAAATCAAAAAATTCATTTACTTTGGGAATTAATTAAATCAGAAACCCTTATTCCGAAATGAAATATTTTATTGCACTCGCTCTAAGCATTTTTACGTTGGGAAAAACCTTTGCCCAAACTATCCATTTAT
>JALQYE010000283.1 GCA_023254245.1 Emticicia sp. | reverse complement strand
CTTTATGGTCAGCTACAAAAAGGGGGTATTAATCTTCCCGAAAATATGCAATGGGCCGTTTTGGCAACAATCATTGGTGGGCTGGCTGGTTCTTATTTTGGTAGTCAAAAATTTAATGTGCCAACACTAAAAAAGCTTTTGGCAGTAGGATTGGTCATTGCTTGTTTGAAATTGATTTTTACGTAGAACTGGTATGGTAATCTACCAATTTTATGATTGCAAGAACTCTTTAATTTTTTCATCAAACGATGCTTGAAATTCTTCGTGTAGTTTTTTAAATGCCGCAATCAATTCTTTGCCTTCATCGGTTACAATCGTACCACCACCTTTTTCACCACCCGTTTGCGTACTAACGATTGGTTTAATTGTGTGCTGATTCATCGAATTTACCAAATCCCATGCTTTTTTATACGACATTCCCATTTGTTTGGCTGCTTGACTAATCGAACCTGTTTCGATGATATTTTCGAGCAATTCTAATCGACCAGGGCCGAGAAAACGGTCGTCTTCGCTCTCAATTCTGAGCATTCCCGTAATACGAAACGTCTTTTCAGGTTTCAATAAATCTTTGATTGGCATTGGTTTTAGCAATTTTGGTGTGGTAAAGATAAAAATTCTATCACTGAAAATCTCTCAAACTGCTAAAATCACTCGAATCTTCTCGGTAAAATATGATTTTTCTCATTTCAATATAAAAAACCATTCGATAGTTTTGGTGATTATCTATTCTAAACCCTTGATACAATGACCTCCTTTCGTACTCGTCCAAAATTTAAGATTACTTCCGAAAAAAGCACCAACGAGATTGTAAAACTACTTACTGATGGACTGGAAAAGACTTCACTTCCTGTTGAAGGAAAAGTATTTAACACCCATGGCTTACTTCGTATTAAACCCGAACAACAACATTATTGGTCGCCTCAATTAAGTATTAGTTTTGAAGAAACCGAAGACCACAAGACGATTATTAGAGGAATGTATGGCCCGCATCCGAGTGTGTGGGCGATTTTTCTGATGGGCTATGTATTTTTCGGACTGGGAATGTTTTTTATTACCATGATTGGTTTGGTCAGAATGAGTCTAAAGCTTGATGCCACTATTTTATGGATTGTGCCAATTTTGGCCATCGGGGCAATAATCGAATGGATTTTAGGACAAACAGGACAAAAAGTAGGAGCAGAGCAAACCTTCACGATTCATCATTTCTTTGAAGACGCCCTCAATGAGCAAATACATATCAGTAAGATTCGTTAATGAATAAAATAATAGTCTATTAGTTTGATAGATTAATTAAAAATTTGCTATTTTTGCATTGTTTTAAACCAAAAAAGCAAATAAACATGCAAAATAGCAAACTAACTATACATTCTGCGTTGACGATACTTTTATCTGTTGTTTTGTTTTCTTTTATAACAGTTTCTGATGATGCCGACTATGAAAAAGAAATAAAAACTTGGCACCAGAATCGAATTGAGGGGCTTAAAAAGGAAAATGGCTGGCTAAATCTGGCTGGTTTGTTTTGGCTCGAAGAAGGACGAAATTCATTTGGTGGAAATGTTGAAAATAAAATCATTTTTCCGAAAGATAGGAGCAAGGCTTTCCTGGGTGATATTATTTTATCGAACGGAGAAGTGTTTGTCGAAACCAAAGCCGATGCGGAAGTTTTTAATGAGCATGAGAAGGTTGAAAAACTCAAACTTTTTCCTACCGAAAAGAGTATTGTACTGAAACACAATTCCTTGCGTTGGTTTGTGATAAAACGTGGAGACCGCTACGCTATTAGACTTAGAGATTTAGAAAGTCCATTTTTGAAAGAATTTCATGGGATTGAAACCTTCAAAATTGACCCAAAGTGGAAGCTAAAAGCCAAGTTTATTCCAACTGAAGGGAAGAAAATTGCTATTTTGGATGTAACTGGCCAAACTTCACAACAAGATTCGCCTGGGTTTTTGGCCTTTACTATTGGTGGAAAAGAATATAAATTAGATGCTTTAAAGGAGGGTGAAGAGTTGTTTATCATCTTTGGTGATAAAACAAATAAGAAAGAAACCTACGGAGCGGGTCGATTTGTTTATGCAGCCAAACCTGATGCCGAAGGCTACACATTTCTTGATTTCAACAAGGCCTATAACCCGCCGTGTGCTTTCACGCCTTATGCCACTTGTCCGCTTCCGCCAAAACAAAATCTCTTACCGATTGAGATAAAAGCGGGTGAGAAAAACTACGGAAATCATTGAGAATTTAGCAAAGAACACTAAAAATTAGAAAAGCAGTAAACTAAAACTGTTATCTTTACGCACTTTAATAAAAATCTTGTACAACATGAAAAAAGTATATCTCAGTGATTCGGGACCGAAAGTATCGGAAGCTATTTATGGATTTTGGCGTTGGGAAAATTTAGAAAATACTCCTGCCAAAATGGAGCAAATCATTAATTTATGCTTAGAATTGGGCATTAATACCTTCGACCACGCTGATATTTACGGCGATTTTACTATCGAAGAACAGTTCGGAAAAATTATTGCTAATAAGTCTTTTAAGCGTGAAGATATCGTACTTTTCAGTAAGTGTGGCATTCGTAAATCAAGCAACGGAAAGGTAAATTACTTCGATAATTCGCATAATTATATTGTGAGTAGCGTAGAAAATTCTTTGAAAAAACTCAAGACTGATTATTTAGATATTTTCTTATTGAATCAGAGCGATTTCTTAGCAGACCCAGAGCAAACAGCTATGACGTTGGCCGAAATCGTAAATTCAGGAAAAGTGAAGCATATCGGAGTAGCTAATTTTACGGCTTTTCAGCACCAATTATTGGCTTCTTACCTCACGATTCCAATCGTTACGAACCATATCGAATTAAACTTGATGAATATTTCGGCTATCGAAGATGGTCGCCTTGATTTTATTAAGCAAAGTTTCAGCAAACCTTTGGCTTGGGCTCCGCTCGCTGGTGGTGAAATTCTTGATGGAAAAGAAGGAAAATCGGCGGTTTTGAAAACAAAACTTGAAGCAATCGGAAAAAAATACGATGCTAACGTAGAGCAAACGGCCGTTGCGTGGTTGATGCAGCTCGGAACTTTACCAATCATTGGTTCATTGTCGGAAGCTCGTATTCGCAATGCTGCCAGTGCCTCAGATATTAAATTAAGCCGTGAAGACTGGTACGATATTTACCAAACTTCGGTGGCATCATAATAGAGTTATGAGTTCTGAATTCTGAGTTGTAAACTCATCCTAAACCGCACGGGCGGCTCCGTCAGAACTCTACACTCAGAACTCAGCACTTAAAGACATGGCAATTGTAGAAAATATTCAGTTCATAGAAAAGGAAATTGAAGGGAAAGGCGTTACGCTGGTGGCGGTCTCAAAGACCAAGCCAGTGGAAATGCTCATGGAGGCTTATAATGCTGGTTTTAAGCGTTTTGGCGAAAACTACGTGCAGGAATTAGTCGATAAATACGAGCAAATGCCGAAAGATATTGAATGGCATTTTATTGGTCATCTACAATCGAATAAGGTAAAATACATTGCTTCGTTTGTGAGCCTAATTCACTCGGTAGATAGTTTAAAACTCTTGCAGGAAATTAATAAACAAGCAGCGAAACACAACCGAGTAGTTGATTGCTTATTACAGATTTATATTGCGGAAGAAGACACCAAAAGTGGCATGACCGAAGAAGAATG
>JALQYE010000282.1 GCA_023254245.1 Emticicia sp. | reverse complement strand
CCCAACCATTTGTTTTCCATTAATTTGGCCATGGTTGGAGGCAGCACAAATGAATCTTTCGATTCGTCGTTGTCGAGTACTTTTATGAGGTTGTTGCAAACATTTACGGTAGTATCCAAACCCACAACGTCAGATAAACGGAAAGTACCTGATTTCGGACGACCTACTACTGGGCCAGTAAGTTTATCAACCTCTTCTACCGTCAAGCCCATTTCTTCGGCAACTCTGATGGTTTGTACCATCGCATAGATTCCCAAACGATTGGCAATAAATGCAGGAGTGTCTTTACACAAAACGGTTGTTTTACCCAAATATAAATCACCATAATGCATCAAGAAATCAACAATACCTTTGTCGGTTTTTTCAGTCGGAATAATTTCCAACAAACGCAAATAACGAGGTGGATTGAAGAAGTGCGTACCGCAGAAGTGCTTTTGGAAATCTTCCGAACGCCCTTCAGCCATTAGGTGAATTGGAATCCCCGAAGTATTTGAAGTAATGAGTGTACCTGGCTTGCGGAATTGCTCAACTTTTTCGTAAATCAATTTTTTGATGTCGAGACGCTCAACCACTACCTCAATAATCCAATCGTAGGCAGCAATTTTAGGCATATCATCATCAAAGTTGCCCAGTTTTACTCGGCTTAATGATTTCTGGCTAAAAATTGGCGAAGGGCTGGCCTTAACGGCAGCTTGGAAAAGCTCACTAACAATTCTGTTGCGAACAGCAGGGTGTGAAGTGTCTTGTCCTTTAGCTTTTTCGGCATCGTTTGGTTCTTTCGGAACCATATCGAGGAGTAGCACCTCGACTCCGATATTGGCAAAGTGCAAAGCAATACGGCTTCCCATAATGCCGGCACCCAAAACAACTACTTTTTTGATACTACGATTCATGGTTTTGTGTTTGATTTTATTTTTATTTACCACGTAGGCACGAAGTTCACAGAGTTTCACCGCTTCGGCGGTCCAATAAGTATTTTTTGTGAACTTTATGTCTTAGTGGTGAAATTTTATAATTGACTTTGTAATCTTTTCACAAGCATTGTGATTATTCTTCGACTTAGTTCAGTTTCCATCGAAATGTAATCTTTATATTGCTCAACTGAAAGTTTCCCGATTATCATTCCAATAAAATAATTGCGTAATTGTGCATCTTTTTTGATGGTATTTTCGATGTAATTGGCTTGGTCTTCGGGCGAATATCTTTCAAATACAACTTTATGTTTGACTAAATATTGCTTAAAAACCGCAATCAATAACTCATTTTGCTCTTTCAGAATTGGTCTTAAAAACTCATTCTGAAAATTTTCTTCTGCTGAAATCATACTTTTAGTCGATAGACCACTGTACACAGGTTTTAAAATTTTACGTTTTTCAAGAAACAAATACTATCGACCATCGTCTGTGGACTGTTGACTAAACTCATTTCTTCTTCAAAATCCAGGCCCAAATCATCTCCGTTATAACAACTTCTTCTTCCGTTTCGTCGGTCACTTTTACCGCCACATTTACTTCACCTTTATCGGTTTCTCTGATTTGCTTTATTTGCTCATCGGTTAGGGTTGCTATGGCTCTTTGTTGCCCCTGACTTCGCTTGATAAACTTCACTGAAAGGTGTTTCATGAGTGGAAGTTTATCATCGGGAATATTCATGCCTACCACCATTCCAGAAGCCGTTTCGGCTAAAAGTGTTGTTGCGGCGGCATGAATTTGCCCAATGTGGTTTTGTACTTTGTTTTTATTTGGAAGTGTTACTGCGACCTCTTGACAAGTCATTTTTTCAAAATGTATGCTCGCTGTACCAACAAACTTTACGAATCGACCAATGGCAAAATCACGCATAAAACTACGCATAAATGCAGGTAGTTTTTGTAGTTTGGCTAAGGTGCGATTGAGATTATTGTTGTACTCCATAAGTTTCGGAATAATGGCACTTTTAGTATGCTTGCATAATTTCGGAACAAATATACATGAAAGATATTAGTATGCAAGCATACTAATATAAAATTTGTTTTTACAAGAAATTTTATGAAAAAAAATATAATTGAAGCACGGTGCGTTTTTAATGAAACCAAATTTTATTTGGAGTCGTTTTAGGGGAAAGTGCTACTTATTTTGTCTTATAGTTAAGATTATTCACCACAAAATCTACCAATTTACATTATGAAACTATTACCCATTGAACGTCGCAGCAATTTAAGTCGTGAAGAATTTATTGAAAGCTATTTGAAGCCCAAAAAGCCAGTTATCTTTACTGATTTAGTGAAAGATTGGCCTGCTCTTGACAAATGGACATTCGATTGGCTACGCAAAAACTATGGTCATATCGAAGTTCCGTTGTTTGATAACCATATTCACGACACTAAAAATTACTTCCAAGCAGCCAAAACAATGCCTTTTGGCGAGTACCTATCGCTGATTGAGCAAGGACCTACCGATTTACGTATATTCTTGTTCGATATTTTTAAGATTGTGCCCGAACTGGCCAATGATATTCGTTTTCCGACAATCATGGATGGCTTCTTGAAAAGTTATAAATTCATGTTTTTTGGTGGGCAAAATTCGGTTGTGAATTTACATTACGACATGGATTGCTCAAACGTATTCTTAACTCAGTTTCAGACTCGTAAGCAGGCAATTCTTTTCGCACCCGATAAAAGTGCGAACCTTTATCAACATCCGTTTACAGTGCAGAGTCACGTAAATCCGCTTAATCCTGACTATGAGCGTTATCCTGCCATGAAAAATCTGGAAGGCTTCGAAGCTACTTTTGGGCATGGCGAAACGCTTTTTATTCCATCGTTATGGTGGCATTACATTAAGTATGTCGATGGTGGATTTAGTTTGGCACTTAGAGCAAATGATTCTATCTTTACAACTGCTCGTGGAGGCTGGAATGTGGTAAGGCATACATTCATAGATAAAGGTATGACCAAACTGGCGGGTGATTCGTGGAAGCAATGGAAAGAACGGAAAGCAGTTGAAAAAGCCAATGAGGTGCTGGTGTAGTCCACGGTCGATAGTCCATAGACCACGGAATAGAGTTTAGAGAGATATAGTAAAATGCAGAAACAGGAATTAAGAAAAGAATATTTAGAAAAACGAAAAGCTCTCAGCGATGCAGAAGTTGAGAGCTTTTCTAAGAAAGTTCATGATTGGTTTTTTAGAAGTATTCCTGTCCATGCCTACGCTACGATTCATACGTTTCTTCCCATCAAACGCAATCACGAAATAGATACTTGGCTCATTATTAATACACTACAGAAAGATTTTGCTACTGATATTGTTATTCCAAAAAGCCACGATGATGGCACAATGAGTCATTATTTACTTACAAAGGATACGGTTTTTGAGGAAAACAAATGGAAAATTCCAGAGCCTTCACCAGTTGGCAGTCTTCAGTCTTCAGTTAAGAAAATAGATTTAGTTCTGATTCCTCTGCTTTGTTTCGATAAAAAAGGCTATCGAGTTGGTTATGGAAAAGGCTATTATGATAGATTCTTGGCCGAATGTAAGCCAGATGTCATGAAAATTGGCCTTTCGATTTTTGAACCTGTCGATGAAATTGGTGTCGATGAGTTTGATATAAAAATGAATTACTGCATTACGCCAAATAAAATTTGGAGTTTTTCATAATTTTTGTACTATTCCAAGAAATCAAACCAGATTTTACATTATCTTTGCGAACCCAAAACCGATTTGTCGGAACGCCCTATGTGGGTATGATGTATTTTACTAAC
>JALQYE010000281.1:318-3750 GCA_023254245.1 Emticicia sp. | reverse complement strand
CTTTCGAGAGCATTGGCCGAGAAATATTTTGGAAGTCAAGACCCAATCGGTAAACTTATTTACACCAAAAAAGGGAGTGATTCTCCTCCATTTAGAGTAACGGGTGTATTCGATAAAATTCCAGCTAATTCTCATTTTCATTTTGATATGCTTGGGTCGTTGGCGTCTGATTCTGAAGCAAAAAGTAGTTCGTGGTTGACTTCAAATTATTTTACGTATTTGCTACTTCCCGAAGGATATGACCCTCAAAAACTCGAAGCAAAACTTCCGCAAATGGTCGAAAAGCACATGGGGCCAGAAATTTTGCAAGCTATGGGCATGACTATCAATCAGTTTCGTGAAAAAGGGAATCAGTTAGGTTTTGTGCTACAAAAACTTACCGATATTCACTTCAATTCTTCATCGGCTACTGAAATCGAACCAGGTGGCGACAAGATGTATGTGTATATTTTTGGGGTTGTGGCTTTGTTTATGCTAATTATTGCGTGTATCAATTTCATGAATCTTTCTACGGCGGGAGCATCCAAACGTGCCAAAGAAGTGGGCGTTCGGAAAGTAATGGGTTCGGCAAAAATAGATTTGATAGGACAATTTCTCTTAGAATCTATCATTCTGACTGCTTTATCCCTACTCTTAGCGGTTATTTTAGTACAGATTTTCTTACCTGCTTTTAATGATATTTCGGGCAAAATACTAAGTTTTGATATAACCCAAAACCCACAAATTATTCTTGGCTTATTGCTTTTAGCTTTATTTGTTGGCCTGATTGCGGGTAGTTATCCAGCGTTTTTTCTTTCTTCGTTTAAGCCCATTTTGGTACTAAAAGGAAGATTTTCGGGAACTAAAAAAAGTATCGGACTTCGACAAGGTTTGGTGGTTTTTCAGTTTTGTATTTCGGTGTGTCTTATCATCGGAACGACCATTGTTTATTTGCAACTTTCATTCATTCAAAACAAAAAACTGGGCTACGATAAAGAGCAATTATTGGTTCTATCAAATTCGTGGGCTTTGGGCAAAAACGAAGCTGTTTTTAAAGAACAATTACTGAAAGATAGTCGAGTTGTAAACGTAACGACATCGCCCTACAAACCCGCTGGGCCAACAAATTCTAACAATTCTTTGGCATATCCCGAAGCCGATGATTCACAAATTATGCGAACCTTGCAATATGGCGTTGACGACCAATATATTCCGACGATGGGCATGGAAATGGCAGCAGGACGTAATTTTTCAAGAACTTTTAGTTCAGATTCTTCAGGAATTATCATTAATGAAACCGCCGCCAAAACATTTGGTTGGGGCAAAGACGCACTCGGACACCACATTACCCGATTGATAGATAATAATGGCAAAAAGAAGGTTTATCAAGTGATTGGTGTGGTGAAAGACTTTCACTTCAAATCGCTGCACGAATCTATTACACCCTTATTGATGGTCTATGAAAATAATTGGGGTTTGATTGTGAAAATAAAAACCCAAGATGCGTCGGGGCTTTTGGAGAGTATGAAAACCCAATGGAAAAGTTTCGGTGTGGAAGAGCCTTTCAGCTATGCTTTTATGGACGATTTAGTGAACCAAACTTACCAAGCCGAACAAAAAACGGGACTTGTATTGAGTATTTTTGGTATGCTCACCATTTTTATTGCTTGTTTGGGACTGTTTGGCTTGGCTACTTTCACGGCTGAGCAACGCATCAAAGAAATTGGTGTTCGGAAAGTGCTGGGAGCAAACATTACCCAAATCATTGGACTATTATCAAAAGATTTTTTGAAACTGGTGCTAATCGCTTGTGTTTTTGCCTTTCCGATAGCGTGGTATGCCATGCATAAATGGTTACAAAGTTTTGCCTATAAAATTGAAATCAGTTGGTGGATATTTGTTTTAGCCGCTTGCTTGTCGATGTTTATAGCTTTCCTAACCGTTGGTTATCAGTCTCTTAAAGCGGCATTGATGAATCCAGTAAAATCATTGAAAACAGAATAGAACAACGTTGGCAGTTCAAAACCCTGCCAACGTTAAAACGATACAAAACTATGATACGCAATTACCTTAAAATCGCATTTAGGAGTTTAGTCAGCAATAAACTCTATTCCGTTATCAATATCTTGGGGCTTAGTCTTGGCTTGGCGGTATGTTTGCTCATAACGCTTTATGTAAAAGACGAGCTAAGTTATGACCAATTTCAAAGCCGAAAACACGAAATCTATCGTTTGGTTTCAGACGAAATTTCTCCATCGGGCGAAATCCACAAAATGGGCATTTCGGGCATGGTGCAAGGGGCAACTTTTAAGCGTCAGGTTCCCGAAATCGAAAACATGGTGCGTATTCAAGGCGAACGCTTCAATATCAAGCATAATAATGAAATTTTTGTGCAAGAAGCCTCGAAGGTTGATAGTAGTTTTTTTAGTGTCTTCGATGCCGAATTTGTAGAAGGTACGCCATTTAGAGCATTATCCGACCCTCAATCTATCGTTATTTCGGAAGACGTAGCACAGCGTTTTTTTGGAGCCAAAAAAGCACTCGGAAAAACGTTAACGATTGATTACGATAACCGATTTCAGAATTTTACCATCACGGGTGTTACCAAAAAAATGCCCATTAATTCGTCGATTCAGATTGAGTTATTGATGCCGCTGCATCACGATAAGATTCAAGATGACCAGTGGATTAATTTCTATATGAATACTTTTTTTACGATAACGCTTGATGCGAATATTGCGGCTATCGAACAAAAATTTGCTAAAATCTATGCCGCCGATGCCAAAGAACAAATTGCACAAGCAGCAAAAGACTGGAATTATAAAAGTCAGTTAGTTTGGAAACTCCAGCCGTTCCTTGACATGCACTTGAGTAAAGATTATCAAGTTCAAAATGGCATAAAAAACTCAGGTAATAAACTGTTTTCGTATTTTTTATCGGGAATTGCCCTGTTTATTTTGCTCATTGCGTGTATCAATTTTGTCAATATAGCCATCTCTCGTTCCATGAAGCGAGCCAAAGAAATTGGTGTAAGAAAAGTAATGGGCAGCCAACGAAAGCAACTCATTATGCAGTTCCTGACCGAATCGGCACTTTTGAGTTTACTGGCATTTGTGGTAGCCATAGTTTTAGTGGTTTTGGCCTTACCTACTTTCAATTCACTATCCGATAAATCGTTGTCTTTCAGTTATTTATTGGATATAAAGCTTGTTTTGCTCTACATTGGTATATTTATAGCCACGGCTTTTATGGCGGGTTTTTACCCAGCTTTGGTGCTATCGGGCTTCAAACCCGTCGAGACACTCTACGGAAGATTTAGATTTGGCGGCAAAAATATCCTTCAAAAATCACTCACTGTGCTGCAATTTGGCTTAGCTACTTTTTTTATTTTATTGACCATCGTGCAGTTTAAACAGGTCAATCTTTTTATGAATCAGAGTTTGGGCTATAGCG
>JALQYE010000281.1:0-308 GCA_023254245.1 Emticicia sp. | reverse complement strand
GTAAAGACCGCTCCACGCCAACAAGGTTTTTGGTTTACGCTCTCGACCGTTAACGGCAATAAACAAATGAATCATGCCATGGATTTGGTTGATGAACGATTTATTGATTTAATGGGCCTAAAAATGGCACAAGGTCGTAATTTTTCGTCTGATTTCCCGACTGATACTTCTTCGTCAATCATTGTAAATGAGGCTTTTGTGAAAGAAGCAGGTTGGAAAACGCCAATCGGGCAGACACTGGCCTTTCATAACAAGAAAAACTATCGAGTGGTGGGCGTTGTAAAAGATTATCATTATTCTTCTCTTTA
>JALQYE010000280.1 GCA_023254245.1 Emticicia sp. | reverse complement strand
AGCGAAATTGGTTCGAGCCTGCTATGAAGGCCAAAACCCGTACTGAGCGATTGCTTTTCATTAATTTGATAACGTAGCCCCAAACGAGGCTCGATGGTCTGATTATCGTTCAATAAAAATCGGTTGAAATGTACACCACCTGTAATACTCAGTTTTTGAGTAAGATTATACTTTGCTTGAGTATATGCTTGAATAAACTGCGTGGCATCGTTTTCTTTTAAATAATTCACCAACGTATTTCGGGTATTATCTCGGCGGTCTTCATTTAATTTGTAGCCTAATCTGCTGATGATAAGTCCCGTACGAATAGTTCCACGAGAGTTTATCTTGTAATTATAGAGTGTTGAAAAACGAAGGTTATTGTAGGCATAGAGGTTTTGATTGGTCGTTACCCAAGTAGAATTATTGATAAAATTCTCTTGAAATGACTTATTAGACTCATTTGAGACCGACAAAACGGAATAAAAATATCCTTTACTACCCGTCGATATTTTATGACTTAGGCCGCTCACGCCCATTTGGTTGCGTTCGTTTGCTCGAAAATTTGTGCCACTATCATCCGAAAAATTTAAACCTCCAACGCCCCAAAGCGAAAATGTTCCTGCCTTTTTAGTGGGTAAATTTATCGTGAAATTCATGTCTCGGTAAGCAGGTTTAAAACCGCCAGTTTCGATGGCAAGTAGCCCTGATTTGAGTAGAAGTTCGAGCGTAGAATAGCGAAAATTAAGGCGATAAGAAGCTCCATTTTTAGAAATTGGCCCTTCGGCGGCAGCTTCTAAACCAATGACGCTTAATTGACCCATAAATTCGTGTTTTTGGTCGTTTCCACGGCGAAGTTTTAAATCAAAAACGCCTGAAGTGGCATTACCATATTCAGCAGGAAAAGCTCCCGTTAGAAAATCAGAATTTGTCAAACTTCCACTATTTATCATGCTGATGATTCCACTCGTTGAGCCTTGTCCATCGCCAAAATGATTAGGGTTTGGTATTTCTACTCCCTCCAACCGCCAAAGTAAACCTTTAGGAGAATTTCCTCTAATAACGATTTCGTTGTTTTGGTCATTTCCTGCCGATGTTACACCCGCAAACGCCATTGCCATACGTGAGGGGTCGGCATATCCGCCTGCGTAGCGATTACTTTCCTGCACCGTAAACTGCCGCCCGCTGACCATGACGAGTTCATTCAAGGTTTTTTCTTTACTCTGTTCGGCTTTTACGACAACTTCATTCAGGAATTGTGGGCTTTCGGTCATTTCTATGGTCAAAATCAACTCTTTTCCACTACCAATTTCGAGCGTTGGCAGGGTGCGTTTATCATAACCAATCATGGTAAAAGTAAGCGAATAACGCCCGATAGGTAGTTTTTCAAAGCGAAAATTACCTTCGTTGTCGGTAGTTGTACCTTTGTTTAATGGCGAAATAATGACCGAAACTGCAGGAATAGGTTGTTGGGTTTCTTTATCTAAAACTTTTCCTCGAAGATTTTGAGTAGGGGTTTGGGCGAAACTAAAAACAGTATGGAATAAAAGCAAAAAATAGAAGTAAAAAGCTATTTTCATAAAACTGTCTTAAAGTAAAGCCCTGCTAAATTCAGAAATACCCATAGAGGTAAAATATTGGTAGAAGTACAAAGAAAACAGATATTTTAGTATGCCGTAGGTATACAACGGTGATATATGTCATACCTACGGCATTTTGATAGATAGTACTCTTGATTAAATCTATCAATATTTAGTCCCGCTGGGACATCCTGTAAGAATTCTTACTCCTCCCAAGCCCAATCAATGCGGTGTTTCATGTCTTTGATTGACATTCCATTGGCTTTGAAATAGCTTCTGATTTCGTCAACTTTATCATATTGTTGAGCGGCTTTGTATTCTCGGTAAAGATTCAACATTCCGTTCAGTACCGCATCTGAGCTTTCGGCTTTTTCTTCTTTCAAACCTAAGATTCCTTCAATAAAAAGTACAAACTTGTCTTTTAACTCATTGAAAGTTTCTTCTCCGATAGCGGGTGGTTGCAGCTGATTCATGTAAATCATGTTTACATATTTCAGTAAATTGAATAATTGTGCAATCGCTACGGCGGTATTCAAATCATCATTCATGGCATCATAAAATGCAACGATTGATTTTTCGATGTCTTGCTTTTTCTTCTCGTCAGTGGCAACTTCTGCTGGCTCGAATGTCAGTGTTTTTACAATTCGGAGGCCATTTGTTAATCTTCTGAAACCTTTTTGTGCTGCTTTTAGGGCATCGTTTGAGAAATCGAGTGTACTTCTGTACTGCGATTGTAGCATAAAGAAACGCACCGTCATTGGGCTGTAAGGTTGCTCAAGTAATGGGTGATTTCCTGCAAAAAGTTCGGCTGGTAAAAACGAATTCCCGAGAGATTTCGACATCTTTTGGCCGTTTACGGTAAGCATATTCGAGTGCATCCAGTATTTTACAGGTTCTTTGCCCGTGATACCTACACCTTGTGCAATTTCACATTCGTGGTGCGGGAATTTTAAATCCATTCCACCACCGTGAATATCAAACTGAGCTCCTAAGTATTTGGTACTCATGCACGTACATTCCAAGTGCCAGCCTGGAAATCCCATTCCCCACGGACTTTTCCATTGCATGATATGCTCAGGATTTGCCTTTTTCCAAATTGCAAAATCGAGTGGATTGCGTTTTTCGGCTTGTCCGTCTAACTCACGAGTTTCGTTCAAGAGGTCTTCCAAAATTCTACCCGAAAGTTTGCCGTAGTCGTGTCCGCCTTCGTTGTATTTATTAATATCAAAATAAACGGAACCGTTCGATTCGTAAGCTAATCCTTTTTCTATCAGGGTTTTAACTGCCTCAATTTGCTCGATTAAGTGTCCAGTTGCGGTTGGCTCAATGCTTGGTGGCAAGAAATTGAATTGCTCTAAAACCGTGTGAAAGTCGTTGGTATAGCGTTGAACGATTTCCATTGGTTCGAGTTTTTCGAGCTTCGCCATTTTGCCGATTTTATCTTCTCCTTCATCGCCGTCGCCTACTAAGTGACCAACATCGGTGATATTACGAACATAACGCACTTTGTAGCCAATATGTGTGAGATAACGATAAAGCACATCGAAAGTCATAAACGTGCGGACATTGCCTAAGTGAACATTGTTGTAAACCGTTGGCCCACAAACGTACATACCTACGTGGTTGGGCGTGATGGACTGAAACTCTTCTTTTTGGCGAGTTAGCGTATTATAAATTTTCAGATTTTGCATAGAAAAATCAATGATGAATTATTGAGTGAAAGAATGATTGAATGTTATCAACATTCTTTTGAAAGTCTTTATGTTAGAAATAAGGAGAAACGAACTATCCGATTAATAAATAGTTAGCAGAAACAGCAGCAGCAACAACATCGAAAAGCAGACGTATGAGACATTTCTTGGGCTTTTTTTACAAAATTACAGAACATATACGAAAACATAACAGGATTTGTAAGATTTTTAGGTTTGTAAGAGTTATCGCTTGATTTTTTGCGATTAATGACCTTACTTTAAGGTTATTAACTCAACACTAAAACCTTGCCATGTCTTCTAATCTCGAATCACCCAATGAACAAAAACTCCAAAAAAGTCTTACCCCTACACTACTTTGGGGTTTGGGCGTTGGATATGTTATTTCAGGAATGTATTTTGGTTGGAACCTTGGCCTCGAAAAAGGCGGGACGCTCGGCATGGCCATTGCTACTTTTTTTGTGATTATTCTCTACGTAACGTTTTCGTTGAGTTATGCCGAATTGGCCTGTGCTATTCCACAAGCGGGCGGGGCTTTTGATTATGCTAATCGAGCTTTGGGAAAAAAATGGGGTTTTTTG
>JALQYE010000027.1 GCA_023254245.1 Emticicia sp. | reverse complement strand
ATTACAGCAAAAGACATGATGACACCCAGCAAACTAAGAAGTAGATTCTTCTTCATGTACATTTTAGTTTAGGTTATTAAATGATAATTAACTGTTACAAAAATACTTATTTTAAATAGACAATAAAACAGTACTCGTGTAGTTTCTTGAATTAAACATATAACAATTTTCAGAAACGGCGAAATAAATTTAGTATTTTTCAGAACATTCTTAATATAGTTAATTTTATTATAAAATAAATACAATACTTCTGTTATATTTTATAATTCTACTAATACTCCAAATATATTTTGGCATATACCTATTTATACCTAACTTTTATACGACTAATAATGCTAAAATTAAGTACTTTTACTCAGGCATATATAAGAATAAAAATTCTTAGAAAAATACAATTAAAAAAAGTTGCAAATTAGTATGCAAAACGACTATTATATAATATTATTTCGACAAATGTACTTTTTTCATATATATCATTTCACAAAAAATAGACATTACTAATGTAATATTCTGCACGTATATATAAGCAATCATAAAATACTTCAAGATTATTCTCAGGATTTCTATACAAATACTTAAATTGTACTTTTCTAAGACACCCTTAAAACCATTATAGGGTTGTAACTCCTGCCTAAGCAAGGATATTCAGGTTAAATAATGTATAAAAAAATACCTATTTATAAACCTTCTAAAATCTATAAAATGCGTTTTTGAACTCATGGATGCGTTTCTGTGCGTTTTCAGATAGGAGAAAACGCGGTTCTTGAGACTAAAAATAACTGCGTAAAAAGTACCTGTTTTTATCTCATCAGTAAAATCCTTAATTTGTACTATTTCTAAAAAAGTTTTACGGTTAGCTACAAAATACTCGTTTAAAAACAAAAAACGCCGTATGAAGCTCATACGGCGTTTTAAAACGGATTTTATAAATACTCGGTCAATTATGGGTTCTGTACACAGTCTTTATTCACCGCTAATTCGGTCGTTGGAATTGGCCAAACATACTCCGATTGAGTTGGTGAAACAGCATTTACAGGACCTTTCGCAGGGAATGGTGAGTTAGTACGAGTGATATCGAACGAACGAACTCCTTCGCCCAAAAACTCAATTCTTCTTTCAGTCAAGATAGCTGTAATTAAGTCAGCTTTGGTTGCTGGAGCTAAAACTGAGCCTTTCGAACGGCCACGAACTGCATTCAATAATGCTACTGCAGAAGCATCAACACCCGTTGCTAAACGAGCTTTTGCTTCAGCATAACTCAATAAAACCTCTGCATAACGCATCACAGGAACCCAGTCGATGTACGGAGAACCACCTGGGAATTTAGTCAGATAAATACGTGTACCATTAACCGAAGTAAGTTTCTTGCGGTCGTCGGTATCCGCAAAACTTGCCGAACCATAGATTCCTGTTGGGTTCAACGAAAACTCACCACCACCCACTGGACCAGCTAAATAATAGAATGCTAATTGGTTTTGAGTTCCTGGTACGTCGTTGGTAGCCATTGGCATCGACAAAATAGACTCAAGTGTACGGTAATTGGTAAAGATTGCTGCAAAGTTTGCATTCAATTCATGCCCTACACCCGAAGCCGCTTTGAAAGGAGCCGCCGCTGGAACGATTTTCGCAGCTTCGGTTGCTAATTCAGCATATTTACCCATGGCTAAATACACCTTTACTTTTAAAGCAATAGCTGTATTTTTGTGAGCTCTCGTTACGTTCAAATCTTGTGAAGCATAACTCGCTGGCAAATTAGTTTCTGCAAAATTCAAATCATCCAAGATTTGAGCATAAACTTCTGCAACGGTCGAACGCTTCAAGTTATTTGAGTTACCTGCACCTGTTTCGCCTTTCAAACGTAATGGTAAACCAAGCGATGCCCCATTATCTTTTGTATAAGGCTGTGCATAGATATTCAACAAAGAGAAATAACTCAATGCTCGCAAGAAACGAGCTTCACCTTTATAGTTAGCCACTTTATCCGAAGCAATTTTTGCAGGAGCTGCATCAACTTTATCCAAGAATAAATTCATATTGTTGATGGCTGCGTAAGCACTTGACCAAAGGTTGTTTACTTCGTTTGAAGAAGCATTGATGGTGAAGTTCCAAGTCTGAAGACCCGTTACACCATTGTTTGTTTGGTTCAAAAACTCTTCACCTCTGATATCATTATAGATAAAATAACGACCACCTAAGAAGTTACCATTTTTTACACCACGATAAAGTCCATTCACTAATGACTCAATTCTATCAGGAGTATCGTAAGCACTCAAATCTGATACCGATGTCTTCGGAACTGGGTCGAGCAAATCTTCCTTACAGCTACTTATCGAAAATGCCAATAGGGCAGTGACGAGTAGTTTTGTATATATTGTATTTTTCATAATATTAAATTTCGATAATTAGAATGTTAGACTTAAACCACCAGAAAATGTTCTTGCTTGAGGAATTGAGTTACGGTCGATACCTGGAGCCAAGTTTGAGTTACCATTTGATGATGTCTCAGGGTCAGTACCAGAGTATTTTGTAAGCATGAACGCATTCGTCACTTGAGCAAATACACGGGCATTCGTTAACTTAATTTTGTTGATAACGTTTGCTGGTAAGTTATATCCTAAAGCGATGTTACGACACTTGATGAAATCGCCTTTCTCAACATTGTTTGAAATTGGGAATGATGAACCATTAGAGATATTATCGCCATAGACTACTCGTGGCCATGAGCCATTCGTATTTGTTTCTGTCCAACGGTCTAAGATATCCGATGCGTTGTTCCAGAAACGTTGGTCATGTAAACCTGCTTTTGTTCCGTTATAAACATAGAATCCAGCTGAGTAAATCAAGCTAATAGATAAATCAAATTTCTTGTAGCTAAAGTTATTATCCCAACCACCGTAGAATTTAGGAATCGTATTACCCATAATCTTAGAATCAGCAGCAGCCGTGATAGCTGGTGCAGTTGTTCCATCAAGGAATGTCCAACGGCTTTTACCAGTAGCAACCGCATGAGAATATTGTACTTCTTGGCCCTTACCATTAACATAAATTCGTTGTCCAGTTGCTGGGTTCACGCCTCTTGTTTCAACAACATATAAACTACCGAGAGCATAACCAACTCTTGTAATATTGGCAGTCTCTAATTGCGTTACACCAAAAATATCAGAGTTACCCTCTGCTAAAGCCGTAACTTCGTTTTTCTGAGTCGCAAAGTTCAAAGTTGTATTCCATCTGAATGCTTTGTTATTGATAACTGCACCACTAATCGAAAATTCAACGCCTTGGTTATACATCGAACCAACGTTTTTAGCAACCGAGTTTCCAGGTACACCCATTGAAGGTGCCAATGGAGAGTTCAAAATTAAACCATCGATATTGTTTTTATAGTAAGTCAACTCTCCCGTGAATCTATCTTTCAAGAATCCGAAGTTCAAACCGATATCTAATTTTGTACTTGTCTCCCATTTCAAATCAGGGTTACCTGCTTGCGAGAAATACAAAGCTGGAGCCGAACCACCGTAATTACTGAAATCATATAAACTTAATGATGCGTAATCGCTGATACCCGCATTACCTACTTTACCATAGCTTGTTCTCAATTTCAAGGTAGATATTTTGTCACCAAGGGCATCCTTAAAGAATGTTTCTTCCGAAAGATTCCAACCAGCAGAAACACCATAGAAATTACCGAATTTCTTACCAGCAGCTAATGCCGATAAACCATCACGACGTAAACTTGCTGTGAAATAATAACGCTTAGAGAAGTCATATGTTAAACGTCCGAAATATGACTTGAAGCCATTCTCCGTAAAGAAGTTGAATGGTGGGTTGTTATTTACGGTATAGTTTCCTTCGTAAGTATCAAAGAATGGGTCAGCTACTGTCTGACGTGAACCACTCCACATATTACGTTTTGTGTATTGTTGTTCTGTACCAAGCGTTGCACTTACACTGTGTTTTTCGGCAAACTTCTGGTTGAAGTTCAAATAGTTTTGCCATGTCCAACGTGTGCTTTTGTAAAGGTAGTTACTTGCTATACCTTTTGCCGCAAAACCATCACCGTGAATTGGATTGTTGAAGGTACGTGAATCAACCGTTTGGTTATCAATACCATAATCCGTGCGGAACGATAAATTTTTAGTAAAATTATAAGTTGCATAAACATTCGATAAGAAACGGTCGGTTTGTGCCGATGCCTTATCTAAATCGAGTAATACAACAGGATTGTAGAAACCACTACGGTCTTTATTCAATAAGTTACCTGGGCTATTAGCCAATGCACCAGTAGTATTGATATTATATGAGCCATCTGGTAAATACGCTGGAACGTTTGGAGCGGTAACTAATGGCACACGACCCAAACCACCCGTGTTGAAGTTTGTACCTTGTAGTGAACCACTGTTTGGAGAGAAGGCATCTGACGAACTGTAAGTTACGTTGGCACCAAAAATCAACTTCTCAGTTACGTTATGGCTGATGTTCAAACGAGCATTTTTACGCTCAAATGTATTCTTTTTCAAGAAACCTTCTTGATTTGTGTAACCACCCGAGAAATAGTAAGAAGACTTAGGCGTAGCACCAGAAATGTTGATGTTATGACTTTGTTGGAAACCTGTTTGGAAAACATAATCATACCAATTTGTATCATAAGGTTTGCCATTCGGGTCTAAGTTTTCAAAATAAAGAGGATTGTACGTCTGACCTGCCAATGTAGCTCTGTTTTTCTCCGCCTCATTTTTCATCATGATGTATTCAGATGCATTCAACAAATCGAAAGTTCTGTACGGTTTTGTCCAACCAAAGTTCGAATCATACGTAATCGTTGATTTACCAGCTTTACCTTTTTTCGTTGTAATTACCAATACACCATTAGCAGCACGTGAACCATAGATAGCCGTAGCCGCTGCATCTTTCAAGATGTCGATAGTTTCGATATCATTTGGATTGATGTCTGACAATGGGTTTGCAGCAATACCACCTGGGCCAACAGAGCCTGCATCTTGTGAAAATACGATTACTCCATCAACAACAATTAATGGATAGGAACTCGAAGTGATTGAGTTAAAACCACGTACACGAATAACTGGTGGGTTATTCAATAAACCATTCGGAATATTGATATTTACACCCGCCGCTTTACCCGAAAGTAATTGGTCGAATGATTGAGCTGGAATTGATTTGATGGCATCGCCTTTGATAGTCGAAACTGCCGATGTTACATCTTTACGGTTTTGAGTACCGTAACCTACTACTACCAATTGCTCTAATTGTACGCCATCATTGGCCAATGTAACGTTGATTACAGATTTGCCACCTACTGGCACTTCTGTAGTTTGCATACCAATGAAACTAAAAACCAAAGTTTCGTTGGCGTTGACGTCAATCGCAAAATTTCCGTCGTTGTTTGTTTGTGTACCCTTTGTTGTACCTTTTACTTGTACTGATACACCCGGCAATGCCGAACCATCATCCGATGATGTTACCTTGCCAGTAACCCTTTTGCTTTGTGCCAATACGGCAAAAGAAAAGAGTAATCCCAGCATACTAAGAAGTAGCTTTTTCTTCTTCATTTAGTTTGTTGTTTTGGTTAATAAAAAAATACTAACACAAAAATACTCACTATTTTAAATAATATTATTAAATATGGCTTTTTTCTAATGAAATTCTAATAATAAAAACACTTGTTAATGTAAATATTTTTTATATTAACAAGTAATTATTAAAATGACAAAATAAACATAGGCTAATTAATAAAATTGAAAAATAAAAGAAGGCAATTAGGAGAAAATACAAAAACAGCAAATAGAGAAAAATGCTTACAAAAATTAGGTAGAAAACCATACAGGGATAATAATAACGTTAAGCAGCAAAAAAAGATTTCAATAAATTAGATACTTTTGCACATTATATAATCACGACAAATTATTGACGAATCTTAAAAGAGTGTTATTTAGATGAGTAACCTTACCGAACAAAAAGACATACTTTTTAAGAAAATACAAGAAATAAACGACCGAGAGGCTTGCTTGAAATTCTTTGTGTTGCTACAAGAACTTATCGAAATTGCCAATGTTGATATCGATGACCCTCGCATTGCGTTTTCGGTTAGAAAGGATAAGGGCATTACCGCCAACATAAATTTCTATGCAGCACTTAAACTTTACCGTCAAAGTGGTGTATGGCTCGAACTGATGTTTTTTAAACGCGACCAGCCTCTTTTAAATAAATACAAAGAAGTAAAAGTTTTGGCACTTTCTGATAGTTCTGACTTTATCACGGTAAAGATTCCTTCTGAAAATAAACGCATTCTCGACGATACAAAAATTATGAGTGCATGGCAAGATTGCTTAGAAGAACTCAAGGCAACGGCCGCTTCGAGCAAAAAGAAAGAATCGCACAATCATTTTATGTATCAAATAGCCGAAAACGAAAGCCTTCGGAATGAGTTTTTCTGGGAAATTGCTAATCCAAAAAACGAAAAAGGATACATCGAAAAACTGGCAATTTTACAGGAGGAAGAACCAACTTATGCAAAAAAACTCACTATTCCGCTCAATCTCATATATGTAGGCCCGCCAGGAACTGGTAAGACCTATGAAGTACAACAACTCTCACAACAAGCTGACTATCAGCTTATTACTTTCCATCAATCGTATAGTTATGAAGAGTTTATGGAAGGAATTCGGCCAATCAGCAAAAACGGGCAGGTATTTTATGAAATAGCCAAAGGTATTTTCTATAAATCATGCTTATCTGCTCTACAAAAAGCTGGCTATCAGTCTTTTGCCGAATGCGAAGCAGATTCTAAAGAAAACCGAGAAACTAATTTCAAAAATGCAGGAAGTCAGCTTTTAATAATCGACGAGATTAATCGTGCTAATATTTCAAAAGTTTTTGGCGAGCTAATCACACTGGTAGAAGACAATAAAAGACTCGGTGCCAAAGATGAACTTTGGCTCACACTCCCCTACTCGCAAGAAAAATTTGGGGTGCCAGCTAACTTGCACATCATTGGTACGATGAACACCACCGACCGCTCCATTGCCTTGCTTGATTTAGCACTTCGCCGACGTTTCGAGTTTAAGGAGATGAATCCTCAACTGCATTTATTGCCGAATATTGAAGATATAAACCTTGAAAAACTAATCAGTAAAATCAATCAACGCATTGAGTTTTTAATTGATAAGGAGCATTGCATCGGCCATGCCTATTTCATTGACTGTCAGCACCTCGCTGATTTCTATCAAGTTTTTTCAGGCAAAATTATTCCATTATTACAAGAATATTTCAATAACGATTGGGAGAAAATCAGACTCGTAATTGGTCATGAGCTAATTCTTCGAGAATCGCTCAAAACTAAACAAATTTTTGGGCACATCTTAGACGAATTTGAGGATGAAACCTATAAATACACCATCAACCCAGATTTAGCTTCGGGCGAAATTGATAAGGAAGTATTCTTAAAAATTTATCAGTAATTTTCTTGTTCCGTTCCCTGAGCGTAGTAAAAGGGAATAAAACAAGAAAACTTCACCCAAAATGCCCTTTCACAATAGCCAAAATATCGCTAAATGGCAGGGGTTTTGTGCCATTTTTCTGATTTACTATACTAATATCGGCGGCACGTTTCCAATGCCACATAAGGTCACGGTAGGCTTGCCACAAATAATAGCGAGGGTCATAGATATGCCCAGGGTCGGAGCTTACACCATTTAGCTCCATTACTCTGATATTTTTCCCTTCATACAAATCTTTGATACTCGCAACTTTCATATCGAAACGACCATAGAAAAAACCATCAAAACCTTCTGATACTCTTGTAAAAACTTCGTGCAACTGACTATTAATCAAATGATTGGCATTGACAAACTTGGTTCCTCGACAATGATTCCCGATTGGCTCGAGTAAACGATTTTCGCCCAAAGGTACTATTTCCTGCATTCTATCGCCGAGCTTTTTTTGTAAATTTTCCAGCTGGAATCTCGCACGAGTATTTTGCAAAACTAATTCCTCAATCGTAGATTTTCCATCACCCATCACACTCAAAAATTCTTTCAAAGTTACCGACGAGACCTTGCCAACTTTCTCATTGGGCATTCTACTAAAAAGCACCCCCAATTCAATCGGATATGTAATAAATTCTTGAATCAAATAATCCGCATTTACCGACTCATGATACTGCCAAAGCTCTTCTTCCGAATGTATTTTTGCAACCGAAGTACCACGTTCACCCACATTGGGCTTTGCGATAATCGGATACTGTAATTGACTACTTATCAGCAACTTAGGTAGTTCGTTGAATACCGTACCTAAAGGAATAAATATCGTTTTAGCCAAATATTCGGGCGAAATATGTTTCATAATTTCGGTCTTATGCTCACCATAAAAACCACCTGCTTCAATCCCAGGGTTTACTGCCGTAAAGAAAGTCAACGACTTAGCTCTGATTGCCTGATAAATCCAGTAGGGAGTCATGGGCAGATAAAACAACCACCACGGCCAATATTCATAATTGAAAACTTTGACTAAAAACAAGGGAATTCGCATAATTTTCTGAGCAATTAGTTTGTTCTTTTATTGAGTAAATGCTTCATAATTGTTGTAATTTTAGCACGTTCGTAAATTACCACAACTAAGCAACATACAAAAGTAAAAAGAGCCATATAAAACAACTGTCCGCCATCATTTCTTATATCTATGCCCAAGATTGTGAGGTGAGAAACTATCGCCCCAGCCATTACGCCCAAACCCATGATTGCCCCCATCCAAGCGGTAGTTGGGATAAGTAATAATATCGACGCAATTAATTCAGCAATTCCCGAACCGATGCGTCCGAAAGGCTCAATGCCAAGCGTTGAAAAAATATAAACACTTTCGGGATGTGCCGTAAATTTAAAATAAAGTGTCTGCAACATAATCGCAGCAGCAATAATTCGTGCCACTAACTGTACTATTTTCATTTTGAGGAAGGTTTAACGGTTAAATTATTTGTAAAGCTTTGACCAATTAGCGTCGGCTTGTTTTTTTAGTTTTGTTTCATCTTTATTCCATTCATCGAGCGTATTAGAGAAAAAGCTCTTGTAAAATAGGTTCAAACTACCGTTGACAATTTTATAATTTTCGGGGTCAACTTCTACTTTTTCGCCCTTTGCTCCCATTGCATACGCACACCAACCGCCGTATGCAGGCTCATACTTAGCTGGATTCTTCTTAAATGTTTCTAAGTTAGCAGCCGAAGCAAACTTGTACGTAATTCCTGCTTGATTATAAGATATTTTGCCTTTTTGGGGTTTTCCCGAAAAATAGCTTACGGGGTCATATCCGCTGATTGCTACGCCTTTTTCAACCAAAAAGTGTTTCTGACGAAGAGCAGGATTTACGGCATCTTGTGCAAGTAAATTGAAGGAAACAAGTATAAATAATAATAAACTAAATTTTTTCATTGGAGTATGTTTTTGATTTATTGAAACAAAGGTAACCGACGAGAATCAAGCAAATTGTCGGCAAAATGACCAATTCAAGCAAAAACCTTAATAATTTGCATTAAGGCCAACGAAATAAAAAGATAACCCATCAGCCGATTTACCGAAAGGTTTCTTAGTAATTGATTAATGTATGATTTATACTGATTAGCCAAATAGGCAAACAACGCCAAAATAGCAAAAGCACCTATACCAGTACCCAAAACAAAAGCATACTTTGCCGATAAATCATTGATAGAAAAGTATTTACCCAAAAATACCAATATAAAAAACCAAAACGGTAATAACTGAGGATTAAGCATTCCGAGTGAAAATCCTTTCAGAAAATTAAGCTTATTTCTGCCCATCAACGGTATTTTATCTGCATTAGCTGACTCTTTCTGAAACAAATAAACCACACCCATCAACAAAAAAAATGGAATAATAAGCAGATTGAGCCACGATAATAAAAACTGGTTATCTTTCAAGAAAAAGACACCTTTCAAGGCAATAAATGAGTAAATAAACTCGGGAATACTTCCACCAAAAGCTACCAAAATTCCCGCAGAAATATTTCGATTTAATGTTGCCTGTACAACCGCCAAATTTACTGCTCCAATATGAATCGACCCTGCAAAACTAATTGCTGCTACCACAAGAAAAATTATCAAATCCATTTTCGTTTTTGTTTTCTGACACAAAGTAAGGCCACTTTCAACCAACGAAACGTCTGCTTGCCGACATAAATCAGCAGTTTTTAATAACTTTGCAAAAAAAGAAGAAGTAAGGCATGAGAAAACTCCAAATGGAAGAACTGAACCGTTTGTCGGTTGAAGATTTTAAAGAAACCAATAAAAATAATTTCTGTATTATTCTTGATGATATCAGAAGCATGAATAACGTCGGCTCGGCATTCCGCACAGCCGATGCCTTTTTGGTAGAGAAAATTTATTTGTGTGGCATAACTGCTACTCCACCCCACCGAGAAATCGAAAAAACTGCCCTTGGTTCTACCGAATCGGTGGCATGGGAATACCGAGAAAACGTAGTTGATTTAGTAAAAGAATTACAAGCCAATGATTATGTTGTTTTGGCGGTTGAGCAAGTAGAAAACAGTTTAAAACTCAATAATTTTCAGCCAGAACCTAATCAAAAGTATGCTTTTGTATTTGGTAATGAAGTTTTTGGTGTAAATCAGGAAGTGGTAGAAACAGCCAATAATTGCTTAGAAATTCCACAATTCGGCACAAAACATTCGCTTAATATCTCGGTTACAGTTGGAATCATTTGCTGGGATTTTGTGAGTAAGCAGCCCCCCCGCTCCTAAAGGGGAGCTAAAACAAAAACGGAGTGTTTCAATTAATTGAAACACTCCGTTTTTTACGCAGAAACTGAAACTCCCCTTTAGGGACGGTCCGACGATTCGGCGGGGGGTACATTACGCTCCCTCAAACTGTCGTAAAAATCTTACGTCATTTTCAAAGAAAAGGCGTAAATCTCTCACTCCATAGCGAAGCATCGTAATACGCTCAATTCCCATTCCGAAGGCAAAACCCGTATATTCTTCCGAATCAATACCACTATTTTCTAATACATTAGGGTCAACCATTCCCGAACCAGCAATTTCTACCCAACCCGAATGTTTACAGATATTACACCCCGAACCTTTACAGATAAAGCACGAAATATCAATCTCGGCACTTGGCTCAGTAAAAGGGAAATAGCTCGGACGCAGACGAATCTTCGTGTCTTTGTCGAACATCTCTTTGGCAAAATGATATAGTGTATCTTTTAAGTCTTTAAAACTTACTTTCTTATCTACATACAGCCCTTCAATTTGGTGAAACTGGCAGTGAGCACGAGCCGAAATAGCTTCATTACGGTACACACGCCCAATCATCAATGAGCGAATCGGTGGCTTTTTGTGTTCCATCAAACGCACCTGTACATTTGATGTATGCGTACGAAGCAACACATCATCTTTTTGCACGTCTTTCTTTTCTACGAAAAACGTATCTTGCATCTCACGGGCAGGATGGTCTTCTGGGAAGTTCAATGCCGTAAAATTATACCAGTCGGTTTCAACCTCAGGGCCGTCTTCGTGATTAAAGCCCATTCGAGCGAAAATCTCCAGTACTCGCTGACGAGTAAGTGTCAGCGGGTGAATCGACCCAGCAAAATTCGGAGCAACGGGCAATGTCAAATCAAGGCCATTTGCCTTTGAGTCGCCAGCGTTTTGCTCAAGAGCTTCCGTAAAATCTCTTAGTTTTTGCTCAGCAAGGTTTTTGAGTTTGTTGAGTTCTTGTCCAACCGCACGTTTCTGCTCATTGGCCACCGTTTTAAACTCATCAAAAAGGTCATTGAGAATTCCTTTTCGGCTAATATATTTAATCCGAAATTTTTCTAAGTCATCTTTGCTATTGACCACAACAGCATCAACTTCGCCTAATAATTCTTGAATCTTATCTAACACCCGAATACCGTTTAATAAATTTATGTGCAAAGATATAAATAATGTCAGATTCTCCCATATTTTTACATCGTAAATACTAAAAAGAATACCCGTAGAAATACTTATTTCATTAGGGATTTTTACGCATTATTTATTTTTTAATCCACATAAAAAACTGACAATCAAATCTTTATAAGACTTACGTATTTTTACGTAACCTTGATTTGTGTCGATTAGGAGTTATGTTTGTTGAAACAAAACTCTGAAAACCATGAAGAATTTAGACCATACATCAAACTGCATAGTAGCTAAAAGCGACAAACTAAAAAAGAGACAAATAAAATTACATTGCTCTAATAAGTTTGTAAATATACCCATAGAAAAAATTGTCAGGCTTGAAGGCGACTGCAATTATACAGTCGTACATACGCAAAATAAAAAATACATTTCAGCCAGAACCTTGAAGCATTACGAGGGAATTTTAGATGACAGTTACTTCATTAGAGTACACAAGTCACATTTGGTAAATATTCTTTATGCGAAAAGTTTAAATATTCAAGCAAGCTGTAGTGCGATAGCGTTTGATGGAGGAAAAAGTATAGAAATTTCTCGGAGAAAAATAAAGTCAGTTATTGAGAAATTTGATTTTTATAAGAAGTCATAATTAAGTGCTTTTAGGGCATTTTATATAAGGATTATTGGTATTATACTCTTTTCATAATACTTTTTAGTGGTTAGGTGATTAATAAAGCAACTGTCTTCTGGATAGTTGCTTTTTACTTTTAAAGAGCTTTCAATTTGTTGACTAAAAGCATTTTAAACTACTGTTGACCGCTAACTATTGACCGTGGACTTTTACTTTACTCCACAATTTTATACAAACTTTTAGCTCTTGCTCGTGAGATTGCATTGAAATGCCACCATTCACTTTCTATTCTCATGTATCCTACACTCGCCATCGCTTCACGCAATACAATTCGATTGGCCAGTTGTTGTTTGCTCAACTTCCCATCTTTAAGCATTTTATATTCTAAACGAGGATAAGCCAAATCGCCAAAAAAATCGTACTTAGTGCCCATATCAAGTGGCTGTTTTGTTGTCAGGTCATAAACGGTAAGGTCAACTGCTGAACCAAAATTATGTATTGAGGCAATAGCGGGACTTGCTACAAAATCTTCTCGTTTTTTTGGTGGAATCGTATCTAATAAGTTCCAAAGTGTATGCTGAACAGTAAGCGGGCGAGCGGCATCGTAAACCAACAATCTATAATTGGGGTATTTTTCTTGCAGTGCCTTACTGGCTTTCACGAGCATTTCGGCGGCTTTGGGTTGTAAATAAGCACGGGTTAAATCGCCGTAAACATCGGTTTTTACAAAATTGTCAGTCGTAGAATATTTCAACTCAACCATGATTGTCGAATCGAGAGTCTGAATATCAACTAAACCCTGTTCAATCATTCGTTTCTCAACCTCGGAAATAATATTCTTTGGTTTAATCACAACTGTATCCTTTTTTAAAACTATGCTATCAACTTTTTTTGTGTCGTCGTGTTTCTTTGATTGGCACCCCCACAACCCAATTAACAATAACATGTATACTATTACAACTCTATTGATAGGCATCATTTTAGATGAAAAATTCGCTATTGTCGAATCAAATTTGTGGTAAAAAATCGAAAAACCGTGGTTTATCCTTAAATTAGCCACAAATCTAAACTTAAACCGTCAAATTTATGGCATTAAACTATATTTGGGTAGCTTTTTTTCTGATTGCATTTGTCGTTGCATTATTCAAACTCATCTTTTTGGGCGATACCGAGATTTTTAAAGTTATTATCGAAGGAATGTTTGATTCATCGAAAATCGCCGTTATGGATATCGCCTTGCCACTGGCAGGTGTCATGACCTTTTTCTTGGGTATTCTGAAAATTGGTGAAGAAGCAGGAGTTATTCGTCGCATGGCTCGCATCATTTCTCCGTTTTTTAGTAAACTCTTCCCCGAAGTACCGAAAGACCACCCAGCCAACGGACAAATGATTATGAATTTTTCGGCCAATATGCTTGGCCTCGACAATGCCGCTACTCCATTTGGGTTAAGTGCCATGCAGAGTCTGCAAGAATTGAATCCGAGCAAAGATACTGCCTCAAATGCCCAGATTATGTTCATGGTGCTGCACAGTGCGGGGCCTGTTCTTATTCCGCTGAGCATTATGGCCCAGCGTGCCATCTACAATGCCGCTGACCCTGCCGATATTTTTATTCCAGCGTTGATTTCTGTGTATGTAGCTACACTTACAGGTATGCTTTTTGTGGGAATCAAACAACGTATCAATTTCTTTGACAAGACCTTGCTTTCGTGGCTTTTGGGACTTACTGGCTTTATTGGCTTCGTCCTTTGGTATTTTTCTCGTTTACCAAAAGAAGAAATCGAAGTAACCTCGAAGGTGGTAAGCAACATGATTTTGTTTGTTTTTATTATAGGTTTTGTAGGTGGAGCGGTCTATAAAAAAGTGAATATTTTTCCAGCCTTTATTGAAGGAGCAAAAATGGGCTTTGAAACATCCATAAAAGTGCTTCCCTACTTGGTGGGACTTTTGGTGGCTATTGGGGCGTTTCGTAATTCGGGAGCATTGACCTATATCGTAGATGCTCTGAAGTGGGTTTTTAGTTTAACAGGTATGAATACCGACTTTACTGATGCCCTACCAACTGCTCTCATGCACCCACTGAGCGGAAGCGGCTCAAGAGCCATGATGATTGACTCGATGAAAACCTTTGGAGCTGACTCATTCGTTGGGCGTTTATCATGTGTATTTCAGGCTTGCTCAGATACTATTTTATACGTATTGGCCCTTTATTTTGGCTCGGTCAATATCAAAAATACTCGTTATACGCTCGTGGCAGGGCTTTTGGCCGATTTGGCTGGAGTTATCACGGCTATTATCGTTTCGTATATATTCTTTTATTGATATATAAGCTCTTTGTGGCATATCTTAATTCATTTGGTATGCCACAAGTTTTTTTTCGTTAATTAACCATGAAACTAAAATTTATCTCCTTATTACTGCTATTAATAAGCCTTCGTCTTGTGGCTCAAGATAAAAGTCAAGGAGATGTAATTTTGTATGATGGTACTTGGCGACAACTCGATTTACCAAAGGGGATACATTATTTACCTGAGCTTACAGAATCATATTCGATTGAAAAACTAATCAATTTTCCGCAGATTTATCAGTTTAAAAAAGCCAAAGGTAGCGTGCCTACCTATTGGGCAGGAGGTAGTCCTTATTGGTTTAGAATCGAAATGAGAAATTCAACCAATATGATTCAAGATTTATTGGTACACTTACATATTTCTCTTTACGATAATGTAGAGTTTTTTGTTGTAGAAAAAAAACAAGTAATTGACTATCAAACACTCAACTGGAAAACCCCTCAACAAAATAGACGGGTTAAACACCGTGACTTTATATTTCCTACTACTCTACAACCTCGTCAAGAAATAACCTACTATATAAAACTTCGTAAAAACTTTGGGTCTATATCTTTCCCTCTTACTATTTGGGAAAAAAACCATTTCGATTACTATTTCCCAACCAATGACCACTTTGATTGGGGCTTTATTTCTGGCATTTTCTTATTTGTTTTTTTTGTTTCAGTGCTTTTATCACTGGTTTTCAACGAAAAACTCTATCTATATTACGGCATCTATGTATTTACAGCCCTTTGCTTCATATACACAATGCAAGGATACTTTATTAGATTTTATGGAGATGGAAGTTTTGGTATTGAAGGTGATAAAGTAAGATATGTTGCGGCAATGTTTCTGATGATTACCAATATACTTTTTATCAGAAGTTATTTACGTTGGGACTTATTAAAAAACCAGCTATTTCAATGGTACAGCAATTTTTTTATCATTTCATTTAGTCTGCTTATCATTACCAGCTTTGTAGATAATATCGTTTTTAATAATTTCTTATTTAATAACTATACCACGGCTATTACGTTTCTTGTTAGTATACAATTTTCAATTACCCCTTTCTTTGTTTTTGGGACTACACTTTACTGCATCTATATTAATCATTACAAGAAAGACGCAACTTACTATCTTTTAGCAAATCTACCCGTATTTTTTGTGGTCTTTTATTCTGGCTTGAGCATTTATGAATTCGTTCCAGGTAGCTATTTAGCAGGAATCGACTTCTTTGTTATTGCTTTTTTAGCTGAAATCATTGCATTGAGTGCTTTGCTTGCCTATCGTGTAAAGCTTATGCAAAACATTAGTGAAAAACTATTAATTGAAAAAAACCTTGTTCAACAACAGCGTACTCAGGCTGTTTTGGAAGCCGAAGAAAGAGAACGCATTCGTATTGCCCGTGACCTCCACGATGGGATAGGCCAAACGTTGGCAGCAGCTCGGATGACGCTTGGCAACTTTATGTCACAAAAAAGAATCGAATCACCTGAGATACATAGCTCTATCGATTTACTTGAAGATAGTATCAAAGAAATTAGAGAAATCTCACATAATATGATGCCAAGCTCATTAACCAAATTTGGATTAAGCTCGGCCCTAAAGCAATTTACAAATAAAGTAAATGCTGCAGGAAAACTTGAAATAGAACTGCAAATCGTGGGTTTCAAAGAACGATTCGATGAAAAGATAGAATTAATGTTATATCGTATTATTCAGGAAATTATCAGTAATATTATTAGGCATGCCGAAGCTAAGAGAGTAAACATCGAACTTGTTCGGCATGATGACGAACTCATTCTTATCATAGAAGACGATGGTCGTGGATTTGATACCGCTAACACAGAAAATCATGGTATTGGCCTAAAAAACATTGCCACTCGTGTCGAATATCTAAACGGAAATGTTAATTTTGATTCTTCAATAGGAAGAGGCACAAGTGTTGTGATTGAAATTCCCTTGAATTTAAACTGATGTCAGGTAGTAAGTTACAGATTTTAATTGTTGATGACCACCAAATTTTACTGGATGGCATTGAAGCTATGCTACATGGTGTAGGAGATTTTAAGGTAATCGGGAAATGCTCTGATGGTAACTCTGCATTAAATTTTCTAAACGATAACCCTGTCGATATTGTACTAACCGACCTATATATGCCCAAAATGACGGGCATGGAACTCACTCAAAAAGTAAAGAAAAAATTTCCCAACATAAAGATATTAGCACTTTCTGTGTCATACGATGTATCTATCGTTCATGATTTAATTGATGCAGGAATTTCGGGTTTTATAATAAAAACCATAGGTCGTGACGAGCTCATTGAAGCCATCAAAACTATTGCCCAAGGCAACATCTACTTTAGCCGAGAAGTATCCAACGAAATTCTACGAAGCTTATCAAATAAAAGCGAAGAAGAAACCTATCACCTCACCGACCGAGAAATTGAAATTGTAAAACTCATTGCCCAAGAATTCTCCAATGCTGAAATTGCCGATAAACTCTGTATCTCAGAGCGTACCGTCGAAACTCACCGAAAAAATATCTACCGAAAAACCAATACAAAGACCATTGTAGGGCTTATCAAGTATGCCGTTGAGCACAAATTAATCTAATTACATATTAGAAAAATACAAATATACGTACTGGTACGGATATAAGTTTTGGGAAAATACCAAAACTGGGGTATTGTGCTGTAGCATCCATTTTACGAAATTTGTATCATCTTAAAGCACAAGAAAATATAGCCATGAAAATACTGCCATTTGCACATAAAATAGTAAAAGGCATATATTATATAGAAAGAAAGATATAGGTAGTTCTTTGTTTGTGAAAAGTAAATTTCAGTGTGTTTTCAACCTTTTAATGATAATTTGAATCATTATAAAAAAGCAAAAAAACCATGAAAAAATTATTCTACGAACATCTCGACGAACTTCTCTTTGTATCAATCTTTGCAGTAATAGTAGCCATTAATGCGTGTAAGGCATAAGTTAAAACTACCATTTTTCCATTTGATAAGGTGGTGGTTTTAATAATCAACAGCAGTTTGACGAGAGTAAAAGCAAGAGCCGCTTGATTCTTGCTTTTCTATTTTTTTAGAAATTTTCTATTACTATTCATACAGTTTTTCCTCTTATCCCAAAAAGATAATATAGAATCCCAAAATACTTTGTACAAAAAAAGCAGTTTTTCAAAAAAACTGCTTTCCTTTTTTTATTTAAGCTGATATTAGTTTTTTCCGCCCAAATACGGGCTTTCCAATAATTTTTTCAAACCTTCAAACTTTACAGGGGTTTTCTGATATTGATACGTCGTCCGTAACGATTGAGTACGATTGTTATCGCCCATTGCCACATCAACATCATCCATCATAAACTGGCTTGGATGCTCGTATCCACAAGCATGGCAAATATCCAAAATTTCTTTTGTCAAGGTCTTTACATAATTATAAAAACGTTCGCTTTTCAAAGTAGGGTCAATACCACCCTGTAGCCACTTATTTTGAGTAGCAACACCACTCGGACAACGATTCGTATGACAAACCTGTGCTTGAATACACCCAATCGACAACATTGATTCACGCCCAACGTTTATCACATCAACTCCCATCGAAAAAGCCATAATTGCTGTATCTGGCAAACCCAATTTCCCTGAACCGATAAACGTAATTTTATCATTCAATTCTCTTTTCTGAAAAATTCGATAGACCGACGAAAAAGCATACACAAATGGCAACGAAACGTGGTCCGCAAAACTTGGTGGAGCAGCTCCCGTACCACCTTCTCCTCCATCAATCGTAATAAAATCAGGGCCTTTGCCAGTCTTTTTCATCAAATCTGCCAGCTCTTCCCACATTTCAAGTTTTCCTACCGCCGACTTTATACCAACTGGCAGCCCAGTAGCATTGGCCATCAACTCAATGAAATCAATCATTTCTTTGATGTCAGAAAACGCACTATGATAAGCAGGCGAAATCACGTCTTTCCCCATCGGCACATGCCGAATCTCGGCCAATTCTTTAGTAAGTTTTGATGCTGGCAGAACCCCACCTTTCCCTGGTTTTGCACCCTGCGAAAGTTTGAGTTCAATCATCTTAATACAAGGGTTATCTTGGCATAACCTCACCAATTTATCTAAAACAAAATTGCCATCGTCATCTCGGATACCAAAATATGCCGTTCCGATATTTAGCACCACATCAGCCCCATTTTTATGGTAGGGCGAAAGCCCCCCTTCTCCAGTATTATGGTAGCAACCAAACTTTGCGGCTCCCTTATTCATCGAATCAATGGCCGTAGCCGAAAGCGAACCGTAGCTCATTCCCGAAATATTGACTACTGATTTTGGCAAAAAAGGCTTCTTACGATTATGGTATTCACCCACCACTTTTGCGGACGGACAGATATACGGGTTTTCGAGATTGGGATGTCCTTTTGGTAGTTTGTAGGGTAGTAAAGCTGGTTTTATGAAATTATAGCCCGCACTATACATATCTTGGTCAGTACCAAAACCTTGAAAATTATTTTCTTTTTTAGAGGATGCATATATCCAAGAACGTTGACGACGATTGAAGGGTAATTCTTCTCGATTATTAGCTACTATGTACTGCCGCAATTCTGGACCTACACTCTCGATAAAATAACGTAAGTGCCCGATAACAGGGAAATTATGCTGAATGGTATGTTTCTTTTGTAGAATATCTCTGATAAAAAGTATGACTAAAAAGGCAATAATATAAGCCCACCAAGCTATACTACTAAAAAATTGTCCAATGGATTCCATGTAGGTATATGAATAATGTTGATATGGCAAGATACAAGGATATTTCAATTCAAACAAAAGGTTTGAATTTTAGCACCAAATTTTAACTGAAATCTAATTTTTCGTTAAAAATCAAAAAAATATTAAACGTATACATTTTGTTGTAAAGCACATACTTTCAAGTAATTATAAAACTATAAAAAAGGTTTTTTTGAGGAAATAAAATAAAAAATGCTTTGCAGGAAAACCGAAATGTGACGGATTGACGTATATGAAGTCAAAATAATAAATGCTCAAAAAAAGAAAAATGGAGCTGAAGACCAACCCCATTTTTACTGACAATTGCTATTGAGTGAATATCGTTATTATAAAATAATTGCTATTGAAAACATAAATTGAGTGAGACCTTTTTGAATTAAACTAAATTACCGAGTGTTCTCTAAATTTGTATAGAAGCCCATTCGATGTCCCCCTTTTTGAAAACACATAATTATTATTAAATTGTATTTTTCTTATAAATACTACTGAGAAGAAATAAAGCTATGAAGAGTATTTACTCAATCATTTCAGAAGTTTTTTCGCCCAATAGATTTACTAAAAATATACTGTAACCCAAAAAATCACTTCCAACACCCCCCACAAACGAGTATTTGTACTTAGTTATTAGGAAAGCATGAATTCTCGCTAATGGAGGGGTTGGAGTGACCATTACGATGTCCCACATTTTACAATGAAATAATCGTACCAAATCTAATTTATGCCAATAAAATAAGCTTTTATCTACCTGATAAATAGGCTTTTTAAGCAGCATTTAATTAAGAAAAGTATTGAATTTTAGTAAGATTTTTTGCCATTCAATATGAATTCCGAGATTTGTTACCTCTTGATAAGATTTTTTAAGAAATTTGATTTATTCATTTAATAATCTCTTTAAAACTCTGTAATTTTAACAAAAAAAAGAAATAAATTATTCAGCGGTAGCAAAGCTATTTTATTTATAACAGTGGCATAGATTTTGTTAAGGCTGACCAATTTATGAGTGAAATAAAAATTGTACTATTCTAACAAACGGAAACAAGAAAAATGAAGTCTGCTGCAAAAACAACCTTAAACTCAATGGATGAAGTATTGCACGAAATCAATACTTTGGTTGCTCAACAAGAAAAAGAAGATTATGCCAAAATTTTTATGGCTAAAAGCAATTTAAATCTAACTTATCAGTCAAATTATTATTTAGAAATTATGGACATCACAACGACGCTCCAAAATCGTACAAATTTTTGGAACGCCGATGTAACACTCTAAGGTAATCGAAGTTCCATTTCGTCGCTCGTAAGGCGAAACCCAAATTTTTCATAGACAGGTCGGCCATCGTCCGAAGCATGTAGCGAAATCCTCTTATAACCACGATTAATAGCTTCTTGCAGAATATAATTAAAGACCGTCTTCCCCACACCCTTGCCCCTCCATTGACGTAACGTATAAATATTTAAAATATAGGCAATTTTGCCATCTATAAGCGTAAATCCAGGAGTAATCTGGAAAAAACACAAGCCACTTGTAGCTACGATTTCAGCATCGTAAATGGCCAGCCATGCTACAAACTCATCGGCTTGCATCGCTCTTGATAAATAATCACGCAGAGAGCCTCTAAGTTGCTCTTCGCTGTACTGGTGTGTCTCGGCAGGTTGAACTTCACGTAAGAATTCGATGCGGAGACGCACCAATTCATCGAGGTCAGCGAGCGTAGCTTTTCTGTAAGAAACTTGCATAATTTGTAGAATAGGCTTGCAACCTGTCAAAATATAAAGCAAAAAAAGCAGGTTAGAAACCTGCTCTACAATTATTAGTAAAGTCCAGATAATTTCTGTAAAGCTTCCATTACAGTTGGTTTATCTTCTGGGTATGTTACGCCAAACCACTCTGATTCGTTCGAGAACACCTTACATTTTCCTAAACCATTCTGAATTAAATAAGTCATTACGGTCGGAATATAAAACTCAGCTTTGGGCGAGTCGATATTTTTTACCGAATATTCCTTAAACATTTCATTAATTACAGGGAATACATTCGGCATAAAACCCCAAAAATTCATCGAAACTGGTGTATTTTCTGGTAAAGTCGTCAAAACGTCACCCTCTTCAAATACAATAGAATTATCCGCTTGGCGATAAATTTTCGTACGCTCAGTTACTACTTCTAAATACCCATTTTCGTCAACCTCACAAACCCCTCTCGAAACCGAACCATTTTCTGACAACGTATTCTTAATTTGATAACCCACCATTGCGTGGCAAGTTTCATCGGTATTATTAGTCAAGAAATCAGCCATGATTTTGAAACCCTCGTAGCCATAAAAATCATCGGCATTGATAACCGCAAACGGCGTGCTGGTTTGCTCCCAAGCACAAAGCACTGCGTGGCCAGTTCCCCAAGGTTTGGTGCGTTCTACCGTTCCGAGTTCGGGAGCTACGTATTTTTGTACGCCTTGAATCGCAAAATCATAGTCGATTTTTCCAGCCAATTTTGGCCCGAATATTTCTTCAAAATCTGCTTTTAATTCTTCTCTAATGATAAAAACGATTTTCCCAAAACCTGCTTTGATGGCATCGTGAAGAGAATAATCAATGATAGTTTCACCATTTGGTCCGAATTTATCCAGTTGTTTGATACCACCATAGCGGCTGCCCATTCCTGCGGCTAAAATAAGAAGTGTTGGTTTGGTCATGTAATGATTATATTTTATTTGAAAGTCAGTTTAAATTTTAGTGTATATGATTTAAGAAAACAATTAACTTTATAGCTGCATCTATTGGCAGTTCGTTTTCACGACAAATTTACAAAACACTTTTCGGACTGACAGAAAAACTTTGATTAATAATAATTGTTAAATCTACACTTAATCTATAATTTTGCTTAATATCTAATCAATCTGACTATGTACCTACGTTTTTTAGCATTTTTTATGCTGTTTTGTGCTTCTTTGCAAAGCTATGCACAAGGTTTTTCGATGAATAAATTGCCTCTCAACGATTGGGAATTAGGTAATTGGAAACAAGTCGAATCTGTTGATAATCCTTTTAAGAAAAAAGCTTCTTTTATGGCTGGTAGTAAATTTTTGTTTGCTAACACTGCGGGCAAAATGACCTCAAAACTCACCACAGCCGATGCCAAAGTAAGATTTGAGTTTATGCTGGGCAATAACAGCGAAGCAATTTTCTACATTCAAGGTAAACACGCTATCGTTTTGAGCAACCTTCGCCCAAGCGGAACAATCTTATTGAAAGATGGCGGTGTAAAACTACCCAATCAGAATGCTGGAAGAACGGCGGGCCTTTGGCAAACACTCGAACTGACGTTTTCGGAAGCTTCGTTTGGCAACGCCATTACGCTCGAAAAAGTAGTTTTGAATGATGTTTTGATTCATCAAGGCTACATTTTAGCGTCGGAAGGCAAAAATGAAGGCCCGATTGTATTTGAAAACAAATCAGGAAGTGTAGCCGTAAAAGACTTCGAGTATTTGAAATATAATAACGAAAAACCATTGAAATTGAGTGATTTGAGCTACGAGCTTTACGAAACATTCGATTGGGACAAACAGTTTGCAAAAAAGAAAGAAACACCAAACGATGCAGGAAAAGCCACCGAACTAACCAAAGATTATGGTGTTGGACTTAATCGTTTCTTGTTAGTTTTTAAGGGAAATTTAGAAGTTGAAAAAGACGGTAGCTATTCGCTAATAGCTGATTGTGCAGGAAAATCTTCCTTAATGGTTGATGGAAAAGAAATTTTACCAATGGCTGATGAAAGTTACCGTAAGCCCCGAATTGCTTATTTGGATTTGAAGAAAGGCAAACATTCGATAGAAATGAAATACATAAAAGTTTGGTGGAAAGCCGAACTCGGACTTTTTGCCGCTGGGCCAGAAATAAGACCGTATGCCCTTCACGCCGAAACCTCATTACCAACCCCACAAGCCGTTGGTGAGATTGATATTCAACCTAAAAATGATGTCGAAATGGTTCGTTCGTTTGTAATGTTTGACGGTCAAAAACGCACACACGCTATTTCGATTGGTAGCCCGAAAGGTTCACACTATGCCTATGATTTAGACCAAGCCGCATTGCTTTATGCTTGGCGTGGTGATTTTGCCGATGTAACTGAAATGTTCCATGAACGTGGAGAACCACAATTATTAGAAGCCAAAGGCGTAAAAACAAAGTTTTCGGGAAAGCCTTCGGTGGCTGTTTTGGCAGATGCAAACGCTCCAATGCCTGATTCGTTGGATGCATACAAAACATTGGTTTTCAAAAGCTATTCGCTTGATACGGAAGGATTACCAACTTATAAATTTTCTTTAAACGGAACAGAAATTTTACAAAAAATTACGCCAACAAACGAAGGAATTTCAGTGACAACTTCGGTCAGCAATGGTGCAAATTTATATTGCAAATTAGCAGAAGGAAAATCTATCTCAATGATTGAAAAAGGTCGTTATTTAGTTGATAATCAATATATTTTAGTTGACCCTAAAGCAAAGCCAATCATTCGTAATTCAAAAACTGGACAAGAAATAATCATGCCTTTAAGCAGTGTGGTTTCTTATTCGGTTTCGTGGTAAAATATTATTTTTGAAATATTGCAAAAGACATAAACAATGAAAAAAATATTAGTTCTATTTCTCATTTTGGGCAATTTAGGAGCTTTTGCTCAGAATAGACCTTTGGTAGAAGAAGACTTCTACCGTATCGTTACGTTGCCAGTTCCCGAAGGCGTAAAACTCGAAGTGGGTGGTTTGGCCGTGATGCCCGATGGTCGTTTGGGGGTTTCAACTCGCCGTGGTGATGTTTGGGTGGTTTCAAATCCGTATATGAAAAATGGTACTCCACCAACTTACAAGCGTTTTGCTTCAGGTTTACACGAATCTTTGGGTTTAGCTTATATCAAGGGTAATTTGTGGGCAACTCAGCGTGGTGAAGTGACTATTTTGAAAGATACTAATGGCGATGAAGTTGCCGATGAATACGAAGCCTTCCAAAAATTTCCGCTTTCGGGAAACTACCACGAATATTCTTATGGCCCAGTAGTTTTACCTGATAATGACATGATTTATACATTAAATCTTGGCTGGCAAGGCAAAGGTGTGAGTTTAGTAAAATGGAGAGGTTGGATGCTAAAAGTTTCACCCGAGGGAAAAATGACTCCGTGGGCAACTGGCTTACGTTCGCCTGCGGGTTTTGGTGCATTACGCAATGGTGATATTTTCTACACTGAAAACCAAGGAGACTGGGTTGGCTCAGGCCGCATGACGCACCTCGAAAAAGGTGATTTTGCAGGAAATCCGATGGGTTTACGTTGGACATCGGAAGAAGGGTCTCCACTAAGTATTAAGCCTTCGGATGTACCAGATACGGGTGAGCCGCTTTATGAAGTTGCGAAGCGTTTCCCGAGTATTAAAGTGCCAGCAGTTTGGTTTCCGCATACATTAATGGGAATTTCGACGGCCGATGTTATTGAAGATACTTTTGGTGGAAAATTTGGGCCTTTTGAAGGACAATTATTTGTTGGCGACCAAGGACACAGCAAAATTATGCGTGTATATCTGGAGAAAGTTGCTGGAAAATATCAAGGTATTTGTTTTCCGTTTAGAGAAGGGTTTCAGTCGGGTATCTTGCGTATGCGTTGGGGGCTTGATGCTTCGATGTTTGTGGGTATGACAAGCCGTGGCTGGTCTTCGACTGGTAAAGATGAGTTTGGTTTACAACGCTTAGAATGGACAGGAAAAACACCATTTGAGATGAAAAGCGTAAAATCTATGTCGGATGGTTTCTTAATTGAATTTACGCAACCCGTAAACAAAGAAACCGCCAAAGCACTCGAATCTTATAAAATCAATAGCTTTACTTACAAATATCATCATAACTACGGAAGTCCGATTATCAATGCTAAGAACCTTAAAATCAAAGGAATACAAGTGGCAGAAGATGGTATGAGTGTACGTCTGGCGATTGATTCGCTACGTTTGGGATACATTCACGAAATCAGACTCGAAGGGTTAAAAAACACCGATGACCGTCCGCTTTTGCACGCATTTGGTTACTATACACTCAATAATATCAATACTTCAACGGCCCCGCTTGACTTAACAAAATATGCTGTAGTTGAGAAAAAAGCCGAGGCAATGGCACACGAAGGGCATAATATGTCGGGAATGTCGAAACCAGTAAATGTGGTTTCGGTCAAACGAGTCAACGAAATGCCAGCCGATTGGGGCGGAAAAGTTGACCAAACGCTTTCGGTAGGAACAAAACCAGGTTTGAAATTTGATGTTACGAAATTCCAAGTAAAAGCAGGTAGCAAAATTCGTTTGATTTTCAATAACAACGATGATATGCTACATAATTTGGTTATCGTAAAGCCAAAAACGGTTGCTAAAGTTGGCGAAGCAGCATTTAAAATGGACCTTGATGGCGAAGCAAAAGCTTATGTTCCAGACTTAGAAGAAGTACTTTTCCATACGGGCTTAATGCAACCCGAAAGCCAAGAAACCATCTATTTTGTAGCACCAAGCACCCCAGGCGATTATACATTTGTGTGTACTTACCCTGGGCATTATACATTAATGCAGGGAGTTATTAAGGTGGTTAAATAGTTTCTTAGACCACAGTCAATAGTCGATAGACCACAGATTTTTGATTATTTTTGCCGAACTAAAAACTATCGACCATCGTCTGCCGACTGTAGACTACAATTATGCCTCAAACAATCTCCGAATTTGGAATCATCAAAAAAGCAAGCGATTATGACTTGGTTGATGATACATTTTCGGAGATTTTTGTTTCTGACCGAACGTTTCTACACCTCAAAAATATTGCGTTTTCGGGAGCGAGTGATTTACTGCTGAGTTACCAAACCCAAAAAGGCAAAGAACAAATCAGGCTTAAAAATTATGTAGGCTTACTTCAAACTCCCGATGGCAAGCAGATTGAAATTCTGCCAAAATCAACGGCAAATTCGCCTAAAGAAGCACGCAAAATGCTCTTGAAAATGCTCAGAGTTTTGCCCAATTCTCCTTATCAATCATTATCAAATTCTCATCTCGAAACTTCACATTTACCACTTTTCGAGATTTTTGTGAATGTGTTTTTGGATGAACTTGAAAAACTACTTTCGCAAGGTCTGGGCAGAAACTTTGAACGACACACAGCCAACGAAACTTTCATCAAAGGCAAAATTCTAATTGCTAAAAACCTTCGTCGAAATCCAATTCGACAAGAACGATTCTTTCTTGCTTTTGATGAATTTACGGCCGATATTCCACCGAATAAAGTTTTAAAACATTGCTTACAACTACCTTATAAACAAGGATTTAGCCCCCGAACTCAGCAGCGAATCAATAAAAATATCGGAGTTTTTGAAGAAGTAAATCCAAGCAATAATATTGAGCAAGATTTAGCACAATCATTCCATAAAAACTTATTTTTTGTTCGTTACGAGAAGCTGCTTCATTGGGCGAATATTTTTATTAAAGGGCAATCATTCCTACCTTTTTCTGGCCAATATTTACAACTCGGTTTGCTGTTCCCGATGGAGGTTTTGTTTGAAAATTACGTTGGAAAATTCTTCAAGAAATATTTTTCGGAAACCTACGAAGTAAAACTCCAAGATAAAGTTAAGTTCTTGATTGACAATCATTTAGAAAAATCTAAATTTAGATTAATCCCCGATATTGTGCTGAAAAACGAAACGAAAACCTTCATTTTCGACACTAAGTGGAAATTGATTGATGCCTCAAAGCCCAAACAAAATTATGGCATTGAGCAATCAGATTTATACCAAATGTATGCCTATGGCAAAAAATATCATGCTCAACAACTTTTTTTGATTTACCCTGCCAACGAAAACTTTCTAAGCCCACTCCAAGTATTTAACTATGAAGCGGATATGAGTCTGCAAATTATTCCTTTTGATTTAACTCAAAACCTACAAAATTTGAAAGGAAATCTGACAAGGTTACTCAAATAATTTCCATTTTAGGTGATTAAAATCAACCACTATTTAAACAAAGGAATCTTTTCATTCCTATTTTGACGATTTAAATCGTCAAAAACAATACTTCTACAATCCTTTGTTCCCATAGTCAGTGAATTTATTCGCTGAAATTTTTATAACAAAATCATACTGCTTTGATGCTTATAGATTGATAATTGGCTAAAATTATTATCTTGCATCATCATATTCAACCCTCCTTAAAAAATGCCAATTTTACTAACTTTTATTGCTATACTGGTACTTGTCTTGCTGGTAGCTTACGTAAAACTCGACACCTTCGTTTCATTCATTTTAGTTGCCATCGGACTGGGAATTGCCACAAATATGGAAGTTTCGGCCATCGGGAAATCTATTCAGTCGGGCATCGGTGGCACACTCGGCGACCTCATTTTGATTATCGGTTTTGGTGCAATGCTCGGCAAACTCGTGGCCGAAAGCGGTGCAGCCCAACGCATTACCGATGCCTTAATTGGGCTTTTTGGTGAAAAATACCTGCAATGGGGCTTGGCTTTGGCGGGTTTTATTATAGGTATTCCGTTATTTTATAATGCAGGTTTTATAATCGTTGTACCGCTCATTTTTTCGATTGCAGCTTCGGCAAAATTGCCACTTTTGTATGTAGGAATGCCCATGTTGACGGCTCTCTCAACCGCTCACGGATACTTACCTCCTCACCCATCACCCGCTGCTATTGCCTCACAACTAAAAGCCGATGTTGGGCAAACACTCATTTACGGAATCATCATTGCTATTCCTGCCATTGCCATTGCTGGGGTACTTTTTGGACGAACTCTGAAGCAATACAAACCACAAGTTGACGGAAATTTATTTGCTATCAAAGATATTCCGAAAGACAAACAACCAACTTTAGTGGTGAGTTTATTAGTAGCTTTGATGCCCGTTTTTTTACTAACAATTACTTCGGCTGTAAAAAAGTATGCTCCTGATAGTCAATTACTTAAATTAGTTTCTGAGCCTTATATTGGTATGCTTCTTTCTCTATTATTAGCCGTTTATTTGCTTGGCGTCCGTCAAGGAAATACTATTCAGGTAGTAAGTAAGCAACTCGAAGAGGCTTTTAAGAGTAGTGCAGGAATTTTATTGATTATTGCAGGTGCAGGTGCTTTAAAACAGATTTTAAAAGATAGTGGCACGAGCGATTATATTGGCTCACAGCTCCAAGGTTTCGATATAAATCCATTAATTTTAGGTTGGGCAATTGCGGGCGTATTGCGTGTGTGCGTAGGCTCGGCAACGATTGCGGGTTTAACGGCCGTCGGGATTTTAGCCCCACTTATTCAGCAACAAACAGGCGTAAAACCCGAACTCATGGTGCTTTCAATCGGTGCAGGGAGTTTAATGTTTTCACACCTCAATGATGGAGGTTTTTGGCTTTTCAAAGAATATTTCAATTTATCCATAAAAGATACCCTCAAAACTTGGACGGTCATGGAAACCCTCGTTTCTGTCATTGGTCTGATTGGGGTATTAATTTTAAATTTATTTGTGTAAAAATAGGCACAGAGGCGAAAGTGTAAAAGGCACAAAGAGTAAAGTTTTTCATCTTTGTTTCCCTGTACCTTTGCCTCTTTGAATCCATGTACTATAAAATAAAAACTTATGACAGCAGAAGAAAATTTCGCAAAACTCGGACTCGAATTACCACCAGCACCATCGCCGATGGGCGTTTATAAGCCTTGCTTAATCGTTGATAATTTTATTTATGTTTCTGGTCACGGCCCCGTGCAAATGGATGGCTCACGCATCATTGGCCGTATAGGCGAAGATATGGATATTGAAGCAGGAAAATTGGCAGCTCAACAAGTGGGCTTAACCATGCTTGCTACACTTAAAGCTAACTTAGGAAGCCTCAACCGCATTAAGCGTGTGATAAAAGTTTTGGGTATGGTTAATTGTACCTCAGATTTTGAGCGTCACCCTTACGTAATTAACGGTTGTAGCGAGCTTTTTGCCAATGTGTGGGGAACAGAAAACGGAATCGGTGTACGTTCGGCAGTTGGTTTCGGTTCACTTCCAGAAAATATTCCAGTTGAAATTGAAGCAATGTTTGAATTGGCGTAAATTTAGTTAAAATGTGTCGGCAGTTTAGACTTCGCTCAACCACCGACACATTTTAACACTACACTGTAAAACAATCATCAAATGTTAAAAATCAGCAAAGTACACCACATAGCCATCATTGCCTCTAACTACCAAAAATCAAAGCACTTTTACACCGAAGTTCTTGGTTTAAAGACAGTTAGAGAAGTGTATCGTGAAGCACGAGATTCGTATAAACTCGATTTAGCCATCGGAGAAAACTACATAATTGAACTCTTTTCTTTCCCAAATCCACCTGCCCGACCGTCTCGCCCCGAAGCATGTGGACTTCGACACTTGGCTTTTGAGGTTGAAGATGTAGCCGCAGCCAAACAAAATCTCGAATCGAAAGGAATTGAAGTAGAAGACATCAGAATTGATGAATTTACGGGCAAAAAATTTACTTTCTTTGCCGACCCCGACGATTTACCCATCGAGTTTTACGAGAAATAGACGATTGTACAATCAACTCAGAATTCAGAACTCTCAACTTAGAACTAAATTAAATGTGGTTTTCCATCAATAACGTTAACGAATTAGATTCTCCTTCGCTGCTTATTTACAAAGAGCGAGTGCAGAATAATATTGAGCAGATGATTTCGATTGCAGGTTCGGTCGAGCGACTTTTCACGCACGTAAAGACCAACAAAATGCCCGAAATCGTTAAGATGATGCTTGCCGCTGGAATCACCAAATTCAAATGTGCCACCATCGCTGAAGCCGAAATGGTAGCAATAGCGGGTGGAAAATACGCTTTGATTTCTCATCAATTAGTTGGGCCAAAAATCGAACGATTGGTAGCTCTTCGCAAAAAACACCCCGATATTTTCTTTGCTTCACTAATTGATTCTGCTGAAATAGCGGATGCTCACAATCAGATTTTTGAGCAAAATAACCTTGTTTCTGATGTTTTTTTAGATGTAAACAATGGAATGAATAGG
>JALQYE010000279.1 GCA_023254245.1 Emticicia sp. | reverse complement strand
TTATGAGAGATAATGGAAACGTTGGAATTGGGGTTCTTTCTCCTGTAAATAAACTGGAAGTCAATGGAACAATAAGAGCCAATGAAGTAATCGTAGAGACTGGCTGGGCGGATTATGTTTTCCAAGATGATTATAAACTAAAACCATTAAGTGAAGTTGAAGCATATATCAAAAAAAACAAACACCTTCCATCGTTACCATCAGCTACTAAAATTCAAGAAAAAGGAGCTCATATCGCCGAACTACTGACAACTATGATGGAAAAAATTGAAGAATTGACACTTTATTCCATTGAACAGAAAAAAGAGATTGACGAATTAAAAAGACGTTTAGACGAAAAAAAATAACATCAACACTCAAAACTCTCTATTCAAATGAAGAAGATTTTCACAATAATATTGGCCATAATAGGATTCTTTACCGCCAATGCTCAATTAGAATGTGGTACTAAAGTAACTGGCCCACCTATCAGATTTAGCACAAAACAGCAGGACAGTCTAAGGTCAATTTTGGCAGTAACTACTCCCTATGCCGTTCGAGTTCATATTACAGTATTTGCAGATGATAATGGAACAAATGTGGCAGCTACTAATGCCAATGTCATGCGACAATTTAATAACATGGTAAACCAGTATCAGCCACAAAATATATGTTTTATTCTTGTTGATGTACGTCAGGTAAATAGTACAGACCTCAACAATCATGATGCTGATACTGAAGAAGCAGAGCTTAATCCGTATAGGATTACCGGTTGTTTAAACATTTTTATTCATAATAGTCTACCAGGTTTAAATGGAACAGCTTATGCCATTCCGAATACGTATTTGAGTTTATCGGGGGCAACCATCGCCAGTACAACAAACCTGACTACAATGGGACATGAAGCTGGTCACTGCTTTGGTTTATATCATACATTCGAGAACTTTTTTGGAAGTGAAAACGTAACAAGAAATTCAGGAAATGCGTGTTATGATTGCGATGTTGATGGTGACTTGCTTTGCGATACAGCTGCCGACGACCCAACTGACCCTAATGGACAAGTAAACTCATCGTGTGTGTATATTGGCGGTAGAACTGATGCCTGTGGCGTGGCTTACAATCCACCCACAACAAACATCATGACTTATGGAGATAGGGCTTGTCGAATAGTATTTACTAATGGACAAGGCACACGTATGCGGTCAATGATGATAACCAGTGGCACACTAATTCCGATAGTGGCAGATAATGTGGTATTTGCTCCCGCAACCAATAGTGCCTTGACTTATACGTCAGGCGTTGGACAAGATTCTGGAAGAGATGAACTTTATATAAGCAATAATACTACTGATAATTATACCGTATCTGGAACAGCCGTAAGAAATTTGGTTTCGAAAAAAATATATCTGAAACCTGGTACTCGTTTTACCCCTGCCAGTGGCGGACAAGTACACGTGAAGGTTAATCCGTATTGTAACTAACTTACAAAAGGCAATTTAAAAAACTGTTATTTATCTTTTTTAAGTTGCCTTTTTGATAATTAAAATCATGGAAACTATCAATAAAATTCATGTTGGTAGTAGAAAATATCTATTACCCGATGAAATGTTACACTTAGAATCAGACATTAACTATACAATTATTTCACTTAAAGATGGAAAGCAAATAATTACTGCAACAACTCTTAAGAAGCTCGAAACAAGACTTTTATCATTCAAAAATTTTATTCGAGTCAATAAATCAGCAATTGTTAACCTTGATTACATCAAGCCCATTGATAATACTTTTACTTTATCAAACCTCAGAAAAGTAGTTTTTTCTCGAAGGCGTGGCAAGGTTTGGAAAAAACAACAAGTATCATAAAATAAAAACGGAACTTTGTGTAAAGTTCCGTTTTTATTTACCCTTCCATTTCCAACATCTTTGCTTCCCACAAATCGTTGGCTTTTTTTAATTCTACTTTCACCACTTCATAATCAGCATTGAGTTTTTGTAAAGCATGATTATCGGAATAATTACTTGGGTCAGCTAACTTTCCTTCAATAGTGGCGAGCTGGTGCTCTAAATCAGTAATTTTCGATTCAATTTCCCCAATTTCCCTTTCTAATTTCTTAATAGTATTAGTGTTTAAAGCTGGCTTATTAGAAGGAGCTTCAACTTTTTTTGCAGGCTGCGATACATTTATTGGCTGCTGACTATTTCCCGTAGGCTTTCTGTTTTCCTCATACCATTCTTCCCATTCATCATAAGTTCCTGGATATTCTTTGATTTCGTAATCTTCAATATACCAAATTTTATTGGCAACTTGGCTCACAAAGTGACGGTCGTGTGAAACTACTACGTACGTACCCTCGTATTGTTCAAGTGCCTGAATCAGTATATTTACCGACTGCATATCCAAGTGGTTAGTAGGCTCATCAAGGAGTAAGAAATTAGCTTCCGAAATCAGTACTTTTGCCAATGCCACACGAGACTTTTCACCTCCCGAAAGCACTTTAATTTTCTTGAAAACGTCATCACCATTAAACAAGAAACATCCCAAAACTGAACGTAATTCTGTTTCAGATTTTCCTCCATCGGCGTATTTAAGTTCTTCCAAGAGGGTTTCTTCTAAGTGTAACGACTCCATTTGATGTTGAGCAAAAAACGAGAAATTCACATTATGCCCTAATTTTCGTTCGCCATCTACACTTTCATCACCCGCTATAATTCTTAAAAGCGTCGATTTACCTTTTCCATTTGCTCCAATCAAGGCAATTTTATCGCCTCTTTCTATAATTGCAGTTGAGTTTTTTAAAATGACTTTCTCGCCGTATGCCTTATTAACATTCTCCAACGAAAACACATTTCTACCAGGGTTTACACCAAACTTAAACTTAAAGTGCACACGGGCAGTAGCATCAATCACATCATCAATAATATCCATTCGATTCAAGGCTTTTACTCTTGATTGTACCTGACGTGCTTTGGTAGCTTTAGCCTTGAAACGTTCAATAAAACGCTCCGTTTGACGAATCTGAGCTTGTTGGTTTTCGTAGGCTCCTTTCTGAATTTCATTACGGAGAGCTTTTTCTTCTACATAAAACGAATAATTTCCTGAATATGAAACCAATTTTGCTCCCGTAACCTCAACAGTTGTATTACAGACATTATCTAAAAACTCTCTATCGTGCGAAACAACCACAACCGCGTTTTCGTAATTTTGAATGTATTTTTCTACCCATTGAATTGATGGTAAATCCAAGTGGTTGGTAGGCTCATCGAGGAGTAATAAAGCTGGTTTTTGAAGGAGTAATTTAGCCAACATTACACGCATACGCCAACCTCCCGAAAACTCTTTCAATGGCTTTGATAATTCTTCGGTTCTGAAACCCAAACCCTCCAAAATTTCTTCGGCTTTAGACTGAATCGTATATCCACCCAAATGGTCAAACTCTTCCTGCAAACGGCCTAATTTATCAACTAATTCATCTTTATAATCTACCTCCATTTCGTGCAGAACCTTATCTATTTCGGTTTGGAGATAATTTTCACGCTCGAAAGCCTGCATAGCAACCGCCAAAATAGAATCTTGGGTTTGATACGAAAGTAAATCTTGGTTTAAGAATCCGATGGAACAGTCGCCTGCCTTTGAGATACTTCCAGCATCAGGTTGGTACTCTCCTACTATCAAACGCAAAAGCGTCGATTTCCCCATTCCGTTCAAACCGATTAGACCAATTTTATCTTTTGGTTTTATTTGCAAATTCGCACCGTCAAATATCGGCCTTCCACCAAAATAAAACGATAAATTACTAATTGTAAGCACTTTATATGATTAATTGTTAATTATAAATTTGATTTTAGGACAATTTCCTAAATTGTACCTTTTATGCTAAGCACACAATTTAAAAACTATGCTACTATTTTAATCAATAAACCTCTTCAAAATTGGCCCATAACTATCAACTCTTCTATCT
>JALQYE010000278.1 GCA_023254245.1 Emticicia sp. | reverse complement strand
TCTTTATAACGATGTGATAAACAGCCAGTTACATATACTTTATCGACAATTCCTGCATCTTTGGCATCGACATAACGCAAAATCGTGTCGATAGACTCCTGCTTGGCATTATCAATAAAACCACAGGTATTAATGATAACAATATTGGCATCGTCTTTTTTCGACTCGTGTTCTACTGAGAAGCCATTGCCTTTGAGTTGGGTATAAAGCACCTCCGAATCGACAAGGTTTTTTGAGCAACCGAGCGTAACGATATTGATTTTATTTTTTACTGTTCCTTTTGTTTTCATTTTCTTTTTAAACAATTCGGTAGAGCAGAACGCCCGCCCGATTGCTGTCCATATTTTTTTGCAAAGTTCGGCAAAAATACCTTGTTTTCCTATTCAAAAGGCTGGCTTTGCATAGTTTTACTACGATTCTAACCAATCGCTTTATAGTGTTTTATATATTGCATCGAAAAATGAATGATTGCTTATAAAAATGACTCGTTTAAAAGAAATACCCAAACTCAACCCTTCGCAATTCGACGATTATCTTTTTGGAAATTGGAAGCCAAAAGTTTCGAGTTTGTATGAGCATTTTCATATCGAACGCATCGAAAATTATAAATCTTTTCTGAAACTTCCCGTTTTACCGCATCGTCGTTCGGTTTATTTTTTCTTATATGTGACCAAAGGTTTTGCCATTCGAAGCAAAGGATTGAGTAATTATGAAGTAAAAGCCAATACATTTTTTTGTCTTTCGACCGACCAAATTACTTCGCTCGAAGCCATTTCTGAAGATATTGAAGGGTTTTACTGCCATTTTCAGCCCGAAATCTTCAACCATCCATTGTTAAATGTAGATATCGAAAAAGACTTTCCATTTTTTCAGATTACGGCCGAGCCACTCATTCAGATTACAGACTCCGAGCGAATCACGCAATTATTAGAAATTCTGCTTTCCGAACGCACCCGCAATGAAAATAGTCGTGCCGAAATTATTGCTCTTTATTTGAGTGTATTCTTGAAGGAAATTAGACATTTTGATAATCAAACGCCCAAAAGCAGCAATAATGCGGCTTCTAACCTTACGCAACGCTACAAAAATCTACTTTCTGAACTTATCTACGATAAAAAAACGGTTACCGAATTTGCCGAAATTTTGGCAGTTTCGCCCAATCATTTGCATAAATGTGTGAAGACTACCACAGGAAAATCGGCACACGAATTATTGGAAGAAATGCGGGTTTTGGAGGCGAAAGTCTTGCTCAAACAAACGCCTATGCGGATTGCCGAAATTGCATTTAAGATTGGAGGCTTTGAGCCGAGCGATTTTTCGAGATTCTTTAAATCTAAGACAGGAATTTCGCCAAAAGAGTATCGAAATTTACAAAACTGATTGTTTTTGCCTATTTTATCTTTCCTTTTACCTACTAATCTTTCTTTTTATTATTCAATTTTGTATTGAAATAAGTCAATCAATTTTTGAGAAATATAATGCAAGAAATAAAGTCTCCAACCGAATCACTTCAGTTAGAAATCAGGGATGAAATTTTACTGGTGGCTATCAATCGCCCCGAAAAACGTAATGCTTTCAACGATGATTTGGTTCTGGGTATCGAAAAAGTCTTCGAGAATATTCCACCGCAAATCCGCTGTGTGGTTATTTATGGTTTGGGCAAGCATTTTTCGGCAGGTCTTGACCTTTCTGAACTTCGAGAACGTGATGCCGTACAAGGGCTTTATCATTCCCGAATGTGGCATCGAGCATTGGATAAAGTGCAGTTTGGGTCTGTTCCAGTAGTGGCGGTTTTGCACGGAGCAGTTGTGGGTGGTGGACTCGAATTAGCTTCTGTTTGCCACATTAGAGTTGCCGAAACCAGCACTTTTTATGCACTTCCCGAAGGACAACGAGGGATTTTTGTGGGCGGCGGAGCATCGGTACGAGTACCAAAACTCATCGGAATGGCTCGTATGATGGACATGATGTTTACGGGAAGAGTTTATAAGGCCGACGAGGGCGAACGCATCGGACTTGCTCAATATTTAGTAGAAGAAGGTCAAGGACTCGAAAAAGGTATTGAATTGGCTAAGAAAATTGCCTCAAATGCGGGTATGACCAATTACGCACTGATGCACGTATTGCCTAAAATTGTTGATTCTGGCCAAAACGAAGGTTTAATGATGGAAAGTTTAATAGCAGCTATTTCGGCCGATGCCCCCGAAGCTAAGAAAAGATTGACCGATTTTTTAGAAGGAAGAGCCAAGAAAGTAGGAGAGTGAGCCGATTTTGAGTTGTGAATTATCAAATATTAAGCATCAAACATTCAACATTATCAATAGAATGTATAAAAATACTTCATTCGGCCCAACCAAAGCCTATAAAAAACAGCTCGAAAATGGCATTGTTCATTTTGGAAATGAGCAGAAATTAGAAGCTTTTCCAACAAAAATTACTGATAAGTTGGTGCATTGGGCTGAAAAAAAGCCTGACCATACTTTTATTGGAAGAAGAAATCCTATCACGAGAGATTGGGTGAAATTATCGTATGCTGAAACTCTCGAAAAGACAAAAAGCGTTGCTCAATATTTATTAAATCTTGAATTTTCGCCCAATGAAACAGCTGTAATTCTTTCAGAAAATAGCCTCGAACACGCACTTTTGGTGTTGGCTTCGGTGCATATAGGTATTACTTACACGCCAATTTCGCCACCCTATTCGTTGGTTTCAGATGATTTTGGTAAGCTCAAACATTGCCTCGAACTTATGACCCCGAAGGTAATTTTTGCTCAGAGTAGTAAGGTGTACCAAAAAGCCATTGAGTTATCAAAAACACTTTTTCCCGATGCCATAATCGTTACGGCTGATGGTGAAAATGGTGTTTGTTTTGAAGAAATGCTTCAAGTAAAAGCAACAGCCGATGTGGAAGAAGCTGCTTCAAAAGTAACTGCCGATACAATTGCCAAAGTCCTCTTTACTTCTGGCTCGACGGGTTTGCCCAAAGGCGTGATGAATCATCAAGGTATGTGGTGTGCTAATTTGCAGCAGATTACGCAGGTGTTGCCGTTTATGCAAGAGCAACCGCCCATTTTTATAGATTGGCTGCCGTGGAATCATACCTTTGGGAGTAATCATAATTTCGGATTGGCCCTTTATAATGGTGGAACAATTTTGATTGATGATGGAAAACCAACGCCCAAAGGCATTGAAGAAACCGTACAAAATCTCAGAGAAATTTCTCCGACGGCCTATTTTAATGTGCCAAAAGGCTTCGAAATGCTGATTCCGTATCTTGAGAAAGAGCCAGCGTTGCGAGAAAGTTTCTTCCGAAATCTCAATATTTTGTTTTATGCAGGAGCCAGTTTGGCTCAACCCGTGTGGAATCGTTTAGAAGAGTTGGCCGTAGAAACGATTGGCGTGAAAATTCCAATAATTACGGGTTTGGGCTGCACCGAATCAGGCCCTTCGGCCATGTTTGCTAATTGGGGAGGAGCTTTTTCTGGACTTTTAGGCGTGCCAGTAGCTGGAATGGACGTAAAACTTGTACCCGATGGTGATAAAGTGGAAGCTCGTTACAAAGCATCAAATGTAACCAAAGGTTACTGGCGAAACCCCGAAGCTACGGCAGCAGCTTTTGATGAAGAAGGTTATTATAAAACAGGCGATGCCGTAAAGTTTTTAGATGAAACGAACCCCGACAAGGGCTTGGTTTTTGATGGCCGAATTGCCGAAGATTTCAAACTTTCTACGGGAACTTGGGTAAATGTGGGAGTGCTGAAAGCTAAAGTTATTTCTACGGGTTCGCCCATTATTCAAGATGTAGTTTTGGCAGGGCTTGATAAAGAATATATTGGAGCAATTTTATTCTTAAATGCCGATGCTTGCCGAAAATTAGCTAACTTAACTCCCGAAACTTCTAATAAAGAAGCTTTTTTACATAAAGAAGTAGAAGGGTTTATCAATAATTGGTTGGTAGAG
>JALQYE010000277.1 GCA_023254245.1 Emticicia sp. | reverse complement strand
CCACCGAACTCGCCAATTTGTTTAGTAAATATTTTACCATCATTACGTTTACGATTGCAACCGTTGCGGGTGTTTATTGGGCATTCTTTGAGCCAAGTCTGTTCTGGAATTCGGTAACTGCCGTTTTGATGGTGGCGTGTCCCTGTGCATTGACGCTTTCAATGCCATTCACGATGTCAACAACGATGGCAATTTTTGGGCGAAATAAATTTTACGTAAAAAATCAGGGTGTAATTCAACTGCTCAACGAAGTAAACGAAATCGCCTTTGATAAAACAGGAACTTTGACTGAAAGTAATTCGGAAAAAGTAAATTTCGTTGGCTCAGAATTGAGTGAATTTGAACAAAAGCTCGTGAAAACACTCTCGATGCAATCGGCTCATCCCTTAAGTAAAATGATAGCCGATTCGATGATAGTCAAAGATTTTAAAGCATTGACGATTGATTATTTTCAAGAGTTTCAGGGTGAGGGCCTCGAAGCGAGCATTGCGGGAAATTTGGTGCGACTTGGTAAAGCAGGTTTTATCCAGTCGGCGGTCAATAAGGAAGTGAAACATACACATTCATTCCTCGAAATTAATGGCATTCTGATTGGATACTTTGTTGTAGAAACGATTTACCGCAAAAACTGGCAAACAATTCTGACAAATATTAGCAAAAGTTTTAAACTCTTTATTCTATCAGGCGATAACGATGCTGATAAAGAAAAACTCGTGCCTTATTTCAACGAAAATTCGCTTCATTTTAAGCAAAAACCACAAGATAAACTCAATTTTATTAATCAAGAGCAACAAAAAGGTAATCGTGTTTTAATGATTGGCGATGGCTTAAACGATGCTGGGGCTTTAAGGCAAAGTAATGTTGGCATTGCCATCAGTGAAGATATTAAAGTGTTTTCACCTGCTTGTGATGCCATTCTTGATGCTTCGAAATTTGACAAACTGGCTGATTTTCTGAAGTTTAGCCGAACTTCGCTCACTATCGTAAAAGCAAGTTTTGTGCTATCGTTGGTTTATAATTTTATTGGTATTGGTTGGGCGGTTACTGGCGAACTTTCGCCTGTATTGGCGGCTATTTTTATGCCCTTAAGTTCAATTTCAGTAGTGCTGTTTGCGGTTGGACTTACACATTTATTTGCACGTTTTAGAAAACTTTAGTAGAACAAGTCTCCTGACTTGTTTGGACAAACTACGAACAAGTTTAGAAACTTGTTCTACAATAAATACAACTATGAGCATTATCTTATTTTTAGCGGTAGCCGCAATTTTAGTAGCTGGCGGTTTTTTAGGAGCATTTATTTGGGCAACCAAAGATGGACAGTACGACGATACTTATACTCCCTCGGTCAGAATGTTGTTCGATAACCCTGTTCAGAGTCCAGAATCGAAAATAAAAAAAGATGAGTAATATCATCTTTATCAGTGACATTTCTCAATATATTTTGTTCGGCTTTTGAAGACTTTTGTTTCATAAATTAAGGTTATTTATGAAACAAACAGGTTCGAAGTGCGTTTACACGATAGCACTAACCACTATGATGTTAGTGCTATTTTTTCATTCTTGGCAAACATCTGCACAGTCGCACAGTGCATTTCTTAATGTTCCAGAAATTCAGGTTTTCAAGAATAAGAATACTCCAATATCGGTCAAAAATGTAAAATATACCGAGTATTACAAAGAATTTGACTGTAAATGGGAAACCAGTCATGCAGTAATTAGTGGTTTGACTGATACTACGGCTCAAAGTTACGTCAATGATTGGCTTTCGGGAATGACGTTTTTCGGGACGTGTGATGGCGACCATGAATGCCTTGATATTGCGTCGTTTCATTATTTCTACAAAATGACTTATGTTACAGCCGTTCAAAACGACCTTCTTGGTTTTTTTCAGAAAGCAGGAAATTGTAAAAGTTCTGAAACGCCCTGTTGCGAAACCCAAGATTGGGAAATTTATGATTTGAAACAAAAACGCTTTCTTCTCGAATCGGATATTTTTAAGCAAGATGCGGTTTCTCAGAAACTTTTCTTTAAGGTAATCGAAGATAAAGTTGCTCAACGGCATTTGAAACTAATACCCGATTGGAAGGCTTTTGACCGCCAAATTGGCATTGAAAACCAAGTAGGAGGAAATGCCAAAATTGTGATATATCTTCTTGAAGATGTTGTCGGTCAACCTAAAGGCTTGAAGCTTGAGTTTTCTGCCCAAGAAATTGCAAAAACCCTTACTAATGAGATTGTTAAGCGTGTTTTTTAGGCAAAAGCTCCATAAACTGATAAGTCTCATATTGGCTTCAAATATTGGTCATGCTTTGTGCAATGCGAGTGATTTAGATTTGTTTCATCAAACTAAAAATAGCATTCACTATGAAAAAGATTCTGCTTCCAACCGATTTCTCTAAAGCTTCTGAAAGAGCTATTCATTATGCTTTGGCGATGTTTAATGATACTGCCTGCGAGTTTACGTTGTTGAATACCTACACAACCAATACTCAGCCCGAAATAGCGATGTATGTTTTGGACGACCTTAAAATAAATGCTGAAAACTTGATGGATAATTTTCTGCAAGGGTTGAAGCAATTTGATAATGAATCGTTTCATACTTTCAAGACTGAATATATGCCAGTTTCGGCGGCCAGTGCTATTGAGATTTTGAATCAAACGCATCAATATGATTTGGTAGTTTTGGGAGCGAGTGGGGCAGGGAATAATCTGTTTTTTGGAAGTGTTGCTACCGATGTGGTTCGTAATGTTACTACCAATACACTCATAATTCCGACTAATGCAGCCATTACTCCGCTCAAAAATGTGGTCATGGCCGTTGATTATAATCAAGTGAGCGATTTAAAAGTTTTTGATAACCTAAAAGATTTGCTTGCTCGAAAAGATGCCCAATTGACCCTTTTAACGGTTTTGAAAGATAATCAATCGGCTGATGAGTTAGATGGTTTGGCAAAATACGAATACCATAATTATTTCAACGAAATAAAGGTAAATGATTATTATATTAAAAATTCGGATGTAGAGAAAGGTATCAAAGAGTTTCTGGATATTCATCGTGCCGATTTGCTCGTAATGGTGTCTCGTCATCACTCTTTCTTAGATGTTATCTTTAATCGAAGTGTTACTCGCAAATTTGCATATCATCCATCAGTTCCATTGCTCAGTATTTATGATGAAGTTGCGGCTCCATTTATCAATGAAGCCGAGATAGTTACTTTCTAAAGATTACCTAACCCCATTTTTATTAACAACAAAACATTAAGTGAGGTAGGTCATAATCTACCTCACTTTTTTAAACATAAAATACTATGACAACTTCTAAAATGCACCAATTGAATCATGCACATTTTGAGCATAAACTTTGGCGGAATGAACTCGAATTAGTTGCACAAGAAGCTACTTTTTTCTTGAAAACTTTAAATGAATATAAAACAAAAACCATTTCTCAATCGCACGATTCGTTGATTGTGGCCGAATTTGTGAAGCAGTTTCGCCATTATCAACGCTTAACTAAACGTTTGCTCGAAGAATTGACGGTTGTTGAAAAAGAAATAGCTCAAGGAGTAATGGCTGATAATATTTTGGATGGTGAACAAAGAAAAGACAGAGCCTATTTGAACGAGGAAATGAAATATTTTGAGTCAGATTATAGAGAAACCAAGTATCGTTTCCGCAATTTTATAGCTACTTATGAGCCAGCTCAATCGCTCAATTAATTATATGATTTTAATCATGTTTTCTTCAGACCTCAGTCATGTTTTTGACTGGGGTCTGCTTGTAATTTTACGCCATGAAAACAAAAGAGTTCTGAATTCTGAGTGCTGAGTTCTGAATTACTTATCGCCTTGTAATTAGCCTAAATTGCTTATTATAAAACTATTACCTAATAGAATAATACTGATTTAAAACTACTCTGAATTCAGCACTCAGAATTCAGAACTCATTAAAAACCAAATCTTATGCGATTAT
>JALQYE010000276.1 GCA_023254245.1 Emticicia sp. | reverse complement strand
CTTGTTTTGCGGAGGCAAGCAGCCTTTTTGTGGTGCAGCTTGACGAAAAAACGGACTCATAATGGGCGTTCGAGTCCACGGAAGGGCAAAATCTGTAAATTTCTTTCCATCGAATCGACAAACGCCATCTTTTGTTCCTACCCAAATCGTTCCTTTATAATCTTCTATCATGCACTGAACAATATTACTGTTGAGGCCATCTTTCATCGTATAATTTACGAAGCCTTTACCATCGTAGCGATAGACACCCGCCCCCGATGTGGCAAACCAAATATTACCTGCTTTGTCCTGTAAGCCCTTACGTATAAATGCGTATTGGTTAGTACCAGCAGGAATGATAAGCTTTGGATTCGAGACTTGATTTTGGGCTTTGCTGTGGCAGCCTTGTAGCCACAATAAAGCAAACATTAGTGAATAGATTTTCATATTTTTATTTATATTTTTTGATATTTTATTCATTTCAATTATGGGGTTAATATCACCACGGGTCTGTCTTTTTGACTTGATAAAAGCCCGTACCATTAAATCGATAAAGCCCTTGGCCTGTTCCCCACCACATTCTTCCCGATTTATCTTGAAACATACTCTGTACGCAGCAATTAAGGCCATCGGCGGGCTTAAAAACTTTAAATGCTTTTGGGTTTGGTAAAGGAATCGATGGGTCGAATCTCGTAGTGCTGCCCCGAGCCGTAACCCAAATAATGCCCGATTCTTCGATGTAAATCCCCCAAAACTCTGTGCCTCCTAAGCCGTCTTTGGCGGTGTATTCGGTGAAAGTTTTGCTCGAAGGGTCATATTTACAAATGCCGTTTTTCATCGTAAACCACATATTCCCAGCTTTATCTTGTGCAATACCGCCCGCATAGTTTTCGCCTAAGCCCTCTTTTTCGGTAATACTAATGATTTCACCCGATGAAGGTGTATAGCGAAAAACTCCGTTACCAGAAGTAGCAAACCACATATTGCCACTTTTATCTTCCATAATGCCAGCAATGTTTAGTGTTCCCAATTCTTTGAACAATGAAAAACTTTTTCGGCCTTCACTATCTGCCACAGGGTCATATCGGTAAACACCTCCGTGCGTACCTACCCAAATATTGCCTGATTTATCAACCAAAATGCCTTTTCGGGTAATATCTATGTGGTTTAGGCCATCTTTTTGGTTGTAATTCTTAAAACTCTTTCCATCGTATTTATAAACGCCTTGGTCGGTACCAAACCACATATTGCCGTCTTTATCTTCATTAATAGCATAAACCGTTTGGTTATAAAAACCTTCGGGGTTAGAGAAATACCTCAAGGTTTCCACATCATATCTCACTACACCTTCACCAATTGTACCAAACCATAAATTATCTTTAGAATCCTGAAAAATACTTCTTACATATTGGCTAACCAAAGTAGTATCAAAATCGGGAGCTAAAGCAACTGGCTTAAAGCTTCTGATTACTTTGGGAATTGATTTCGAGGCATTTGATTTTACTTGTCCGTTGCAGGAAGTGCAAAAAACAACCATCAAGAGTAAAGCGTATATTTGCATGAATTTCATAACTCGTTTCTTAGCAACCACCTTTGCGGGGTGGGCGATTATAAATTATTTTCTTATCTCGTTCTACGTAGTCGCCAGCTACAATTGGATATTCATACTTGGGGGCGTGCGATACGCCATGGCTTTTTAAAAGTATTTTGTCGTTAACTTTCAGACTATGTAATTGCTGAAATTCATCAGATTTCAGAGGGCCAAAGCTGAGAATAAAATCTTCATCATTAATCTCAACCATCATTCCGAAACCTACTCTTGAGCCAGAAGGAAGCGAAAGAGAGGTAATAATGGCCTCCATATTGGTATTATTCCTAACAGCTTTCATAATTTTAGCCTCACTGGCATACACTTTTTTACCTGCCGAAGACGCCTCCCATTTCTTGTACATAATACCATCAGGTGAAACCTCCCATTGTTTTCTTGCCGCTTTCATTTCAGCAGCAGTGAGTGGGAGCCGTTTCGCGATTGGCTTTTTGTTAATTTCACGATTGGCAAATACCAGTCCGCCCACCACAACCAGTGGCAAGAGCAGCACATAAATGAGTTTTTTCATACATTTTTATATGTTTAGTAGAGACAAGGCATGCCTGTCTCTATGTGTGAGAATATCTGATTTATTTTTTAAAATTATCAGGCAAGCTATTTACTTTTAAAGTGTATGCAGTAAAAGTACGTTGAACTAATCCTCAGCTTTTCGACAAAACTACTGGCTTTCAAGCATAAAGTTCGTAAAAGCCTTGTAAATAGACTGTAAACGACTTGTAAAATGATTGTAAAAGCAATAATTTATGGTATAGATTCTTTATTTTTGTTTATGAAATCCAAGATTCTTCCTTTTTTCGTTGTAGGCTGTTTGCTTTTCACGATTGTTTCGTTTGTAGCAGAGAAGTCGGATAAGAGCGATTTTGAAGCGGCAAAAGAGGTAATTATTATGCGTGAAATTTCCAGCCGAGTGCTACGTTACACGGGCGATACTACTTCAACGGTGTTGCCTATCAATCGTTTGGCTGAAAATGAATTTGAGATTCCGTTTGAAAGCGGATTTTCATTCAAGCCTGATTCCTTGGTTCGCATCATTGATAGGGTAATTTCGAGCAATGATTTACCACGTAATTATATTGTAAATGTTATCGAATGTAATACCTCAAAGGTGATTTTTGGCTATGCTATTTTGGGAGTAAACCAAAAAAATATTGTGCCGTGTTTAGGCCGACAACAACCCAATAAACGCTATTGCATCAATATAAAATTTGAAGAAGCAAGTTGGCTGCCCAAAAACCTTTATCTACTGGGGCTGGGCTTGCTTGGTGTCGGGCTATTTGCTTTCGTGGTTCAGCGGTTCCGAAAAACAGACTTTCCTTCGAAAGAGACTATTGAAGAATCTCCAATAACTAAAGCTGCCATGCAGCTTGGGAAATATGAATTTTTACCCGAAGAATTATTATTGGTTTTTGGGGCTGAAAAAATTCCGCTTACCATCAAAGAGGCTAAACTACTAAGCATTTTTGCGAGTAATCTCAATCAAATCATTGACCGCAACCGCCTACAAAAAGAAGTTTGGGAAGATGAGGGTGTAATTGTAGGCCGAAGTCTGGATATGTTTATCTCGAAACTCCGAAAGAAACTGGAGCAAGACCCCACCGTAAAACTCACCAATATTCACGGTAAAGGTTATAAATTAGAGGTCTGACAGTTCACTACACTTATATTTTCGTTGGTCAAGGCAGCTTCTTTTCCCCATTCGGCAATGGCTTTGAGCAGAGGAATGAGGGTTTTTCCGAAATCGGTCAATTCGTATTCTACTTTCAAGGGTGGTTTGGAGGTATAAACTGTGCGAATAATCAAGCCATCTGCCTCTAATTCTTTGAGTTGCAAACTCAGCGTTCGTTCCGTAACCATCGGTAATTCTTTCCGTAGTTCATTGTATCGCTTTTTTTTGAGCAAATGAATCAAGATAACCGACTTCCATTTTCCGCCGATATACTTCATCGTTAGGCTTGTACTACACGGATATTCTTTGTTGTCTATCAAATACATTTTATACTATACATTTTGACCGTTCTTGCAAAGTTAGTCTACTATACTTAGTTTTGCAACTATAAAAATGATAGTTTAATTTTAACCAATAGAAAATGGATTTTTTAGCATTGGCCGAAAGCCGTTACACAACCAAAAAATATAACCCAAACGAAAAAGTTTCGGATGAAAAAATACAGCAACTCATGGAGGTTTTGCGTTTAAGTCCTTCTTCAATTAATAGTCAGCCGTGGAAATTTACAATCATTGCCGACGAAAAACTCAAAAGCCAGCTGGCGAGCGTTTCTTTTTTCAACGAACCTAAAATTAATGATGCAAGCCACGTGGTAGTTTTTAGTGCGATTGATGATGTGGAGAAATTTGAGCAGCAAATCAAGCAAAATTTGCCCGAAGGAGCGGTGGGTTATTTCAATCAGT
>JALQYE010000275.1 GCA_023254245.1 Emticicia sp. | reverse complement strand
GAGAGATAAGTGTTAGTTGCATAACATCTTAACGAAATTTGCTCTACGTCTGCTTTTTTAACCCCTTATTCGCATAAATTATTTAAAAAGAAGAATTGGATAAAACCATGGGTAACCTGCTTCTGAAAGCAGGTTTACTCAATGAAAATATAAAAAATGAGATGTATCAATCATTAAAAGAAGAATGCTTTGAGGCCAATATGATGCTTCCAAAGTTGGGTTTGGTCTTATTTACGTTCGGGAATGTCAGTGCCGTTGACCGAGAAAAAGGTGTTTTTGCCATAAAGCCAAGCGGTGTGCCTTATGAGTTTCTGAAACCGACCGACATTGTAATCATGGACTATGATGCCAAAGTTGTTGAAGGAAAAATGAGACCATCTTCCGATACCAAAACGCATGCTCAGCTGTATAAAAATTGGGAAGATATCGGTGGAATCACGCATACACATAGCACATACGCAGTGGCCTGGGCTCAGGCGGGTATGGACATTCCGATTTTTGGAACAACGCACGCCGACCATACCCACCAAGACATTCCGTGTGCAAAGGTGCTTACCGATGAAATGATTGAAGGCGATTATGAGTTTGAAACGGGTAATCAAATCTTCGATTGTTTTGCTGAAAAGAAACTTTCATACAAAGAAGTAGAAATGGTTTTACTACAAAACCATGGGCCTTTTACTTGGGGAAAGAATGCCGAAAAATCGGTGTATAACGCAGCTGTACTGGAAGAAGTAGCTAAAATGGCGATGCTGACGCTGCAAATAAACCCTAACACTCCGAGAATAAAAGATACCTTGCGGATGAAACATTATGAGCGTAAACACGGAAAAAATGCGTATTACGGACAAGGCTGTTAAACAAATCTATTAAAATAAAAATCAAAGAAAATGAAATTTTTTATCGACACGGCCAACTTGGCGGAAATTAAAGAAGCAAACGATTTGGGCGTTTTAGATGGAGTAACCACCAATCCATCATTAATGGCCAAAGAAGGTATTTCGGGCCAAGAAAATATCTTGAACCATTACAGGGCTATTTGTGAAATTGTAGATGGTCCGATTTCGGCAGAGGTTATTTCGACCGATTTTGAGGGAATGATAAAAGAGGGGGAAGCTTTAGCCGATTTGCACCCTAACATCGTAGTCAAAGTGCCGATGATTAAAGATGGCATCAAAGCAATAAAATATTTTACTCAAAAAGGTATCAAAACTAACTGCACGTTAGTGTTTTCGGCGGGTCAGGCTCTTTTGGCAGCTAAAGCTGGAGCAACCTATGTATCGCCATTCATCGGTCGATTAGATGATATTTCGTTTGATGGCTTAGATTTAATTGAGCAAATTCGCTTAATTTTTGATAATTATGGGTTTGAAACACAAATCTTAGCGGCGTCTGTTCGTCACCCAATTCATATCATTAAGTGTGCCGAAATCGGTTCTGATGTAATGACTGGCCCATTAAGTGCCATTTTAGCATTACTCAAACATCCACTAACCGATAGTGGTTTAGAGAAATTCTTGGCCGATTATAAGAAAGTAAACGGATAGAGTAAGAAGCTAAGTTAGCAAGATAGCCGATTAGTTTATTCCAAAAAAGTTTTACCCTCCAATTATTTTACTAATATTTGGAGGGTAAATAGTTTAGTATCAGTTGTTCCCGTTCTTATAGCTATATCAATTCTTTTTTGTATGCGTCTTGTTTCGATTTTTGTTGTTTTTCTACTTTTCGCATGGGCTTGCGAAAAAAACATTGACCCAAGTGTTTCAAAAGCATTTGGCAAAATACCTGATTACGATTGGGTCTTTCCAGAAGCCGAAATGAGAAGTATTACCATTCAATTAGGTCAAGAGAATTGGGATAAAATTCAGCGAGATATGGAATACCGCACTATCCGAAAGTTTGGTAGTGCTACAACTATTCCAGGGGCTGTTGCACCCGCAGGAAATGGCAGCCTCGATGCTGTACCTGGCGACCCTATCTACGTGGAAGCCGATGTTTCGCAAGGCAATAATAAATGGAAAAGAGTGGGATTTAGATTGAAAGGAAATGCTTCGCTGAACGCCACTTGGCGAAGTGGGGTTTATAAACTACCCTTTAAAATACAATTTGATGAGTTTGAAGATAAATATGCCGAAACCCAGAATCAACGATTTTATGGTTTTAAAGAACTTTCATTTGCTCCAAGCTACGGTGATAATACTTTTATGAAAGAAAAACTTTTGACCGATTTATTCAGAAAGTCTGGAGTTATGGCTTGTAAAGTTGCCTACTACAAAGTATATATTGATTTTGGTCAAGGACAAAAGTATTGCGGCGTTTATCAAGCCATCGAAACGGTAGAAGAACACATGGTAGAAACTCAAAGTGGAATCAAGGTAGGCAATGTTTATAAACCTGAATCAAATCTTCAAACATTTATTACCGCTCAAATCGAAAAACAAAACAATAAAGACCTTAATGATTATAGCGATGTAAAGGCTTTAATCGCAGTAATTAATAGCCCCACGAGGGTTAATGACCGAGCCCTTTGGAAAAAGCAATTAGAAGCAATCTTTGATGTGAAAAGTTATCTAAAATACTTGGCAGTAAACAATACTGTGGGCAACTGGGATACTTACGGACAAGTAATGCACAACTATTTTCTGGCTAATACCAACGGTGTTTTACGTTGGATACCCTACGATTTGAACCTTTCGTTTCAGATGAAAGGTGGCTTAAATCGAACGGCTCTTACGATGGAAATGAAAGAAGTTGGCTCGCAATGGCCTTTGATAAGGTACATCATAGATGACCCTGAGTATTATGCGTTTTATAAAGCTGCCGTAAAAGATTTCATTGTTAACTATTTTACGCCAACAGCGATGAATCTTTACCTCAAAAAGCACAAGGCCATTTTAGCACCGAGTTTTACGGCTTCTGAAATTGAAAAACCGCCGTATAGCTACCTTCAAAATCCCCAAAGTTTCGACCAAGCCGTAACTGATTTAGAAAAATACATTAATGAACGATACATCGCTGTTTCGGCATTCGCCAAAGACTAAGTCTATAAATTATCGTTCAGAACTATAAGCAATCATGACACTTATTGTGGCTAAAATTGCAGTGCCGACTGCCCAATTAATATGGTTTAACTTAAAAAGAAAAAACGACCCACCCATAAACATCAACCATTCAAAAATATATCGGGCTGGCGAACTGAGGCGGTGTTGGGATTTTGGAGCTGCCCAAATAGCCCACAGAGCAATCGCAATTAGTGCAAAACCAATGGCAAAAAACCATTTATTCGTCAAGGTTTTGCCAAGAGAGCACCCATAACCTCCTGCTGAATAAAATAAGATTAGCTCCAACGTAAAAGCCAGTATCATATTTACACTTAAAATAATTTGTGGCATTTTGTATTAATTTTAACGGTTCAAAACTTGATTAGGCTTGAGTTTTAGTGCAAAGTACTAAAAATTATGTTGTTTTTTTATAGCACTGAATCTCAGTTTTAATAATAATTACATATAAAGGGAGGCTACATTTTATTTTCGATTAGATAAATAGTGGGTAAATTTTAATTTACAATCCGTAACAGTTTTGTATATTTATAGGTTTGAATTTTAGTCAACTATCATTTCTCATCGATAAACTCAATCTCTGTTTATTATGCAAAACAAAATTTTATTTTGGGCATTTCTTATTATAAGTAGTCCACTTGTTGCTCAAAACCTTCCTCCTGCTCTCAACCAAATCAAAGAATCTGATTTAAAAACCAATTTAGAAGCATTGGCTGGAGTCAACTTCAAAGGCCGTTCGGCTGGTACGCTCGACGAACTGAAAGCGGCCATGTGGTTAGGCGAAAAATACCGAGCGATTGGACTAAAGCCTGCGGGCGATGATGGTACGTATTTTCAGTATTTTACACTCTGGAGAAATCAGATTTCTGAACAAACGAGTATCGAATTAAACAATAAAAAATTGACTCTTTGGCAGGATGTTTCGATTGCTCAAATGGCAAATATTACAT
>JALQYE010000274.1 GCA_023254245.1 Emticicia sp. | reverse complement strand
CACTAACTCAACAAAATCAAAGTCATATTCGTTTTTTTCGTCTTTTGGGTGTGAAACTCTGGCTGTTTCTTTCCATTCGTTGGTATCTAAGACTGGAAAAAACGCATCACCTTCGATGCTGGCTTTTACTTCGGTGAGATATATTTTATCAGTAATTTTTAAGGCCTGCTCATACACATTTCCGCCTCCGATGATGAAGATTTCTTCATTTCCTGCATGCTTTTTAGCAATTTCGATGGCTGTTTCGAGCGAGTTGGTCTGCAAAACGCCTTCGGGTGAAATCAAGTCTTTTTGACGAGAAATGACGATATTGGTTCGATTGGGCAATGGTCGGCCGATTGACTCAAACGTCTTGCGTCCCATAATGACCGAATGGCCAGTTGTGAGCACTCTAAACTGCTTGAGGTCAGCCGAGAGTTTCCAAAGTAATTGATTATCTTTTCCGATTACGCCATTTTCGGCAGTAGCTACTATTATTGAAATCATTTTATTCTAAACTTCAGATTAGGCTTATTAAGGTGATTAAGACAATCAAAAACTACGTTTTAATTCAAATCAAGTACAAATTTACGCCCTTCAACCATCGAAAAATCCCTTCTTCACTTTTATTTTTTCAAAATCAAAATATTTTCCCCAATTTCGAGTTAATATGGCATTGTGGTTGCTTACGTGTAGGCATACATTTACCAACCTCAATCACCATGAAGATACGCAATCACCGAGAATACACAATTGCTTACGAAAAAGCTGCTATAATGATAGACGCTGGTTTTGGCGGAAATTTTGAACGTGAAAGATATTTTCGTGAAATAATAACTGCTATTATTGAGTACGAAAAAATCATGCCGCATCAGACTTTCCCCAATACGCCCGTGAGCATGAGTGCTTAAAACGAGCCTATAAGCCCATGTCTTTTTTTGACCGAGTAAAAAACCTTTTTAGTTCAAAACCTACCGCCCCTTCTTTATCCGACGAAGGAGCTATCGTTTTGAATGCCCCACAAACACCTGTTTCCCAAGAAGTAGCCATTATTCCCACATCTGAAGTGCAACCGTTTTCACCCGAAATGGATATTATACCGTTTTGGCTCGAAAATGAAGATGCCTTGCGTGACGAAGGTGTAATTTTTGGACTTTCGGAAGCGAAAGCTGAAGAAAAAATTGGAGCAATCCGTAATTATTTTGCTCATCAAACTGCCGAACTCGAAAAAACGGTGGAGTATCATTCCGAAAAAATTGGTGAGATTAATTTACTCATTGAGCAAAAGGAAACTCGTATCAACGAGCTGACCGAAAAGGCACGAGTTCTCGAAAATCGTGAACGCACTGACCACCAACTACCACGGACGGTCATAGGTATCGTTCTTTCGTTGGCGATGTGTGTCGGCAATTATTATTTGATAGATGAATCTATCCTGACGAGTTTCCCGCAAAATCATTACGTAATTGCACTCGGAATTTTCTTGGCGGGAATGTTCAATTTATTTAATCCAAAATCGCTTTTCCACGAAAAAGAGTCTTCTATTTCGTGGCGACAACTATTGGAAGAAGTCGGAATGCCGCTGGCAGCTTCGGTTTTTGTATTTGTGCAAGCCCTTGATAATCAGAGCATTCTTCGCTCGTTTGCTTTATTTTTCTTTGTATTTTTCTTGTTTTTGTTTGCTGGAAAATTGCTTTTGAGCAACCTAACCGTACTGAAAACCGATTCGGGAATTTGGTTTGATAATCTTCGCCTACAAAAAGATAAAATCAATAAAGCCCAAGAATGGGAAGAAGAAATAACCAAACTCAAACTCGAAATTGATGAACAACGAGTAGAAAAATGGAAAATAGTTGATGCCCTCAAACTACCCGAAGCTGAACTCAAACGCCTCAACGAACGCCGTGAGATGCTCGTGAAACTCTTTGAAAGTGAATTTAATTTGGCTCGCAGTTACCGTGAAAAACTAACAGGCAAGCAAATACAGGATATTTTGAAATAAGATTTAATTAATACCATTAAGGGAGTCTAAGAAAATAATAGAATATCATACAATTTTATGACTTTAAGTCATAAAAAAGAAAAGATTTCCATTGTTCTATTAGACAGTGAATTAATTCACTGTAAGTAATGATAAAACCAATCATAGAAGAAGAAGAATTTAGTGGAATAAATTTCACCCAAGAAATACTTCGCAAAGGCGAATACGAAGGTTGTACTTTTACGAACTGTGATTTCTCGAATTTACATCTTTCAAATTTCGATTTTGTGGAATGCGAATTTGAAGATTGTAATCTCAGCAATGTAAAACTCAGCAATACAGCCTTAAAGCAAGTTAAATTTAAGAATTGTAAGTTATTGGGCGTAAACTTTGGCGAATGCAATCCGTTTTTATTTTCAGTCGGTTTTGACGAGTGTTTTCTGCATTTAGCAGGTTTTTACAAGCTAAAAATGAAAGGAACGAAATTTAAAAACTGTAATCTCAAAGAAGCAGATTTTACCGAAACCGACCTTTCGAGTGCCGTTTTTGATAATTGTGAATTTGTTTCGGCGGTTTTTGAGCGAACTGTCTTAGAAAAATCCGATTTACGTACTTCACATAACTTTTCAATCGACCCCGAACTCAATAAAATAAAAAAAGCAAGGTTCTCAATCAATAATATCCGAGGGCTTTTAGATAAATATAATATTGAAATAGAAAATTAGACCTTAGCTGTTGGGCTAAAAGCCAATTGCTAACCGCTAAAAGCAAATAAAAAATATGGAAAATCCAGAAGATTATTATAATTCAGACTTCCAACATGGGTATCTAATCGGTGTTGAGAATATTCGAAAAGATAAAGACCAAGAAGATGACCCTTATGAGGGATACATTTCAAGCCACGTAACCTACGAATGGCTACAAGAACGCATTTCGGAGAAAAAACAAGAAGTGGCTAAAATTGATACCGAAATTGCCGAAACGAAAGAAAAACAGAAAAGTTCGTTCGATAAGCTGCAAGAATACATCATGGGCGTAAATACGCACGGGCGAAAAGTCAGTTTCGTGCAAGACCAAATTGATGAAAACTTGGCAAATATCAAACGAATAGAAGGGAAGCGTAATCGAAACGAGTCGCCGTACTCGTTGTTTGCTGGTATTCTGTACTTGCTGGCAGGTATTGCATTCGTGACGGGCGACTTGATTATTTCGCACGAAATTGTGGCCTATGCACTCAATATTCGTGATAATTACGAAGCTTGGGCATTTGCAATTGGTTTAGCCATGCTTTCGGTATTACTCAAACCAGCTTATGATAGATTGGTTGAGCAACCGTATATCAACGAATATTCACCGAAAACTAAGCGTACTTACGCTATTTTTCAAGGCTTTTTAGTGGCTTTTTCGGTTGCTACAATGCTCATTTTGGGTTGGTTCAGATACGAAGCCTATAAAACTGATAAGCTAAAAGAGAGCATCAACAAGCAAATCAAGGCGATGCAAATCAACAGCCAGCCAATGGACCCAACGGCGGCAAATCCTGCTGATAATCAGGCACTTATTCAGAAAATGGACGAGCAACTCAAGGCTTACGATAAACTCAATCTTGATTTGGTAAACAGTCCGTGGGCTTTGATGTCGTTTATTTTGAGTGGGGTTTTATTTGCCATTGCGGGTGCTATTTGTCTGGGTATTTCCTTCCCGATTATGCAGGCCTACTGGTATAATTGGCTGCAAGCGGGGCCTGCCATTCGCCGAATAAAGAAACGCAATCTGAAATTGATTGAAGAACTGAAAGTTGCCGAAGGCGAATTAGCTCAACAAATTACTCAAAAAAGTATCTTAGAAAACGATTTAGCTTTATTGCCAAACTTGGCAGAACTAAAAGCCGAAAGAAAAGAAATTTTGGCTCATATCGAAGATATGCTCAACCGCTCGAAAGTCGCCGACCAAGACCGCCGTATCAATACGTTTGATGATGGCTTAGAAAAAGGCCGAGCGAATCGTGACGAAATGACCGACGAAGAATACGAAGAATTCAGAAGTACGTCGGTGCGTCAGATGCGAAACGCACAGGATACAAAAACCGATGCAGGCCCGAAAGTTTATCGCAATAATGGACT
>JALQYE010000273.1 GCA_023254245.1 Emticicia sp. | reverse complement strand
GTATATTTTCGATACCCGTAAGCTTGATTTGTTTAATAAAAAATTTAAGTAAAAACGTAACAAAAGGACGTAAGATATAATAGAGCAATTGACAAGGTAGTTTTGGTAAAAGTTTTTTTATTCAAAAATCTGAATAAAAATCTATCTGACCAAATAGATTTTTGATTTTGGCACTTGTTTGACATTAAATTGTAGTTTTCTGCTGAATATTTTAAAAAAACCAAATTCTGTTTGGTTTTGCTACGGTGGACTGTAATTTCGTTTGTGTTTTACAACAAAACAGCTTGATTCTAAACAAAAACATGACAAATCTACAAAACAAAATCACGGCTATTTTCCCCGAAGCTGGTCAAATTCCCGAACAATTTCAGATTCAGCCACTCCACCAAAAAGAGTATTTGGTAGGCGGCGAAATGCGTCAATGGGCGGGTGCCACACAAGATGTTTATTCGCCAATTTATGTAAAAAATGGCGATAAATTTGAGAGTTTGCTTATCGGAAGCTACCCCATTACCTCTGAAGTAGAGGCAATGGAAGCCCTTGATGCTGCCCTTAAAGCTTACGATAATGGTCGTGGCGAATGGCCAACCATGAGCTTGGTTGAGCGTATTGCTTGCATGGAGAATTTTCTCAAAAAAATGCTTGAGAAAAAGGCTGAAATCGTGAATTTATTGATGTATGAAATTGGCAAATCATTGGCCGATTCAATCAAAGAATTCGACCGAACGATTGAATATATTTATGATACGATTGATTGTTTGAAAGATATTGACCGTAACTCTTCTCGTTTCAAAATCGAGCAAGGCATTATTGGGCAAATCCGCCGCTCGCCTTTGGGTGTGGTGCTTTGTATGGGGCCATTCAATTATCCGTTGAATGAAACTTTTTGTACGTTGATTCCTGCTATCATTATGGGGAATACGATTTTGTTTAAGCCACCAAAACACGGTACGCTTTTGCATTATCCGTTATTGCAGGCCTTCAAAGAATGTTTTCCGAAAGGCGTGGTGAATACGATTTACGGACGTGGAGCAAACGTTGTGCCGCCATTGATGCAAACGGGCAAAATCAATGTACTTACGCTCATTGGTTCGAGCAAAGTAGCCAATGATTTGAAAAAAATGCACCCAAAACTCAATCGTTTGAGAGCTGTTTTGGGTCTTGATGCCAAAAATGCAGGAATTATCTTGAAAAATGCCGATGTAGAATTGGCGGTGAAAGAATGTATTTTGGGTTCGCTTTCATTCAATGGTCAACGTTGTACGGCCATCAAAATCATTTGGGTACACCGCTCCATTGCGAAGAAATTCTTGAATAGATTTACAGAAGAACTCGAAAAACTAAAATTTGGAATGCCGTGGGAAGCGGGTGTAAACTTAACGCCATTGCCAGAACCAAACAAACCAACGTATTTGGCTGAATGTATTGCCGATGCTCAAACCAACGGTGCAGAAGTTGTGAACGAAGGTGGTGGAACAACCGTAAATTCATTTGTCTATCCTGCGGTGCTTTATCCAGTAAACAGCAAAATGAAAGTTTACAGCGAAGAACAATTTGGCCCAATCGTGCCGATTGTACCTTTTGATGATGTCGAAGAGCCTATTCAATATATCATTGATTCGTCGCACGGACAGCAAGTAAGTATTTTTGGCTCAAATCCTGACCAAATTGCTCATTTGATTGACCCACTTGTGAATCAAGTTAGCCGTGTAAATATCAATGCTCAGTGCCAACGTGGGCCAGATACTTTTCCGTTTACAGGCAGAAAAGACTCGGCGGAAGGAACGCTTTCGGTAGAAGATGCTCTCAGAGCTTTCTCAATCCGAACGGTAGTTGCTACGAAAGATACCGATGCCAATAAGAAAATTTTCAATGAGATTGTCGAAGAGCATAGCTCGCACTTCCTTTCTACGAAATATGTTTTCTAAAAACAAAAATCCCCTTCGGTTTAAATCGAAGGGGATTTTTGTTTCATTACACTTCAAATACTATTCTCTTTCATATATAAAACTCAAAAAACTGATTAAATTTGTATATAAAATTTTCAGAAAATGACTAAAGAAGTAAGTCCAAAACTGATTTTACACAAACCCACTTGTAAATATACGCTTGAAGAATACTTACGAAAAGAAGCAAATTCGACACACAAACACGAATTTATAAACGGCGAAATAATCAAAATGCCAAACGCGAGGTATAGCCACAACTTAATAGCGATGAACATTACTATTGATTTATCCTATCAAACTGAAAAATCAGATAAGAACTATCAAATATTAGGTTTTGACCAAAAAATTTACTTTCCAAGTCTTTAATGAAGGTGTCTATACCGATACGTTGGCGGTTTGCGAAAAACCACTTTTGGGGGATAATGACGATTTACTTTTAATCAACCCCATTTTAGTAGTAGAAGTATTATCGAAAAGTACCCAAAAGTACGACCGTACAGGTAAGTTTGACAAGTACAAAACCCTCGAATCATTCAAAGAATATATGATGATACGCCAAGATATATGCTATGCAGAAGTTTGGTATAGGGAACGCCCTGGTCTTTGGCACGAAACCATCGTAACGGATATTGTAGGAAAATTGCCTTTGCAATCGCTCGGTGTTGAAATTTCAATGAAGCTGATTTATAAAAATGTAAAAGCATAGTCGTACATAATCTTAAACAACTTTAATCTAATCAGATGATGGACTTTATTTACATGGTTTTACTTATATCCGCTTTAGCTTATATATACTACATTGTTGATAAATCAAAAGACCCAAATTCAAGCAATAAAACTATTGATAGTCAAATTAAAGAAAACGAACCTTCTGACACGAAGAAAGTGGGCAGAAAAATTTTAAAAATTGAAGAATTAGATAAATTATTATTCTTTAATAAATCATACTCAACCGAAGGTGTCTATTTAGTTTTTGATTTGGAAACAACTGGACTGATAAAGAAAAAAAGTGCTATCCCAGAATATGAGCCAGAAAAATTCCCATATGTTGTTCAAATATCATGGCTCTTATTTGACAAAAATAAATGTTTAATAGAGAAGCATTCATATTACATTAAACAAAACAAAAAAATCCCCGCTTCGGCTACTGCAATATATAACATTACAGATGAACTTGTGACAAAAGAAGGTGTTGATGTAATGTATGCCTTAAAATTAACTCTAAAATCTCTTTCTAATTGTAAGATTGTCATATGTCACAACTTAGAATTTGATTGGAATATTTTGCGAGCAGAATTTGCGAGAAACGGCTTAGAAGACACTAAAAACTCAAAATATTTATTCTGTACAATGGAATTTGGAAAAGATATTTGTAAAATACCTAATTATGGGGGATATAAAAGGCAATCTTATAAATTTCCAACACTTCAAGAATTATTTAGACATTATTACTTTTCAAATGTAAAATACTTTGGTCTTCCTAATGTTTTACACAATTCTGAATATGATACGGCAATAACAGCGAAATGTTTCTTTAAAATGAGGGATGTGGATAATGTTATAAGTCATGTTAAACTTTGATTTCTTTATTTTGAAGGATAAACTATTTCCCTCTCCCCTCAAAATCAAAAACTTTTGAGGGGGTTTTCGTTTCTATGTAGCAATACCGTAACTTTGCACAATAATTTTTGAATACTAAAGAAGATATGACCGAAACTCCGCAAAAATATACCGTTACGGCCGCTTTGATTTATGCCAATGGCCCTATTCACATTGGGCACTTGGCGGGCTGCTATATCCCAGCTGATATTTATGTGCGTTATCTCCGCTCAAAAGGGGCTGATGTGGCCTTTATCAGCGGTACTGATGAACACGGCGTGCCGATTACAGTAAAGGCTCGTAAAGAAGGCAAAACACCTCAACAAGTCGTTGATTTTTACTACGAACAAATCAAAAAATCTTTCGCTGATTTTGGTATTTCGTTCGATATTTATTCTCGTACGTCCAATCAATCTCACCATAAAGTTTCGCAAGAAATCTTTACGACTTTGTATGATAAAGGCTATTTTGATGAAGAAACCAGCGAGCAATATTTCGATGAAGTGGCTCAACAGTTTTTGGCGGATAGGTACATCGTGGGCGAATGC
>JALQYE010000272.1 GCA_023254245.1 Emticicia sp. | reverse complement strand
AATGATACGGAAGAAGGCCGTGCAGCTAATCGTAGAATTGCGGTGAGTGTAAGAAAGAAATAAAATTAACAGAAAATTTGACGAAGGCTTCGCTCATAGCGAAGTCTTCGTTGTTTATGGGGTATTGCTATTAAGATGTATCGTATCTTTCGATTCAGTAGAAAATAAAGGATTTATATTTTACAGCTACTTTTCCCATTTTGATATAATTTAATGAAAGCAAAAATAGTTGCTTCTACTGACAACCATCAATTTGAGCATAAAAAACACTACCATTTTCTACTTTGAAACCAGCATTCAGCTCAATTTTCTTACTTGCACTAAATGTTACATTTGTTTGGTTTGATATTGTGACATTGCTTGTGATACTGCTTAGAGCATTGTAATAACTCGTAGTTGTGATTTGCCCACTCACAGTAATAGTTTGGTCATTTCCACAAGCAGAAATCTGATATATTTTATCGAATGTTGCCACATATAGTTCTCCGTAACTATCTTCGCCAAAGGTTGTTGGATTGTTCATCAAAATTCCTTTTGCATCATTGCTTATATTTCCGTTCGATAGTCTTTTTAATAACCAAAATTTACCAGAGTTATAGTCTGCATAACAATAGAAACCATTTAAAGCTGGGTATTTTGTGCCTCGATAAACGTATCCACCTGTGATTGATGCCGCTTGATTTCCATTAAAGTTGTATCCTGCATAATCAATAATCGGCATTGTAAGCGTGCTTTGATTCTGCGGGCAGTTTTGGGTTAGATGGAGCATATTTCCTTCATAGCAACTCCAACCAAAATTACGTTGTTCAAACGAACCAAAAGGAACAAAATCTACTTCTTCATAACTATCCTGACCTACATCTCCAATCCATAAATCACCTGATTGACGGTCGAATGAAAATTTCCAAGGGTTACGTAGGCCCGATGCAATGATTTCATCGGGGATATTATCATTAGGCTGTTGATACGGATTCTCTATCGGAATCAAATTGGGCGAATTGACATTGAATCGAAGGAGTTTTCCTTTTATGGAAGACATATTTTGTGCATTTTGAAACTCATCTCCGAGGGTGTTTCGCTCACCTGGTGCTCCATCTCCAGTAGTTGTATAAAGATACCCATCTTTCCCAAATTCTAAGTCGCCACCTTCATGACCATTATTATTGGGGTAACTAAATAAAATAGTTGCCGAGTTTGGGTCGGCCAAGTTGGAATCATCAGTTGACTTTGAAAACCTTGCTATTACACAACTTGCGTCGTTTGCTTTATATTTTACATAGAAATTACCGTTTTGAGCGTAGTTAGGGTGAAAGCAAACAGCCATTATCCAATTTACTTGGTTGGTTAAATCTAAAAAAGGTGTAGGAAGGATTTGACCATTGGCAAGAATTTTAATCTTATTACCATCAACAATAAAAAGTCGGTTGTCACCTGCGGACGCTATATCAACTACATAAGAAAGGCCATCAGCAACTAAGTTTAATTTTAAATTTGGAGATTGTGCCAGCGAAAATATGGGTAAAAGTAGGTAAAGAATAAAAAATCTCATTGTGAAGCATAGGTTTGGACTATGGCTACAAAGTTAAAAAACTATGCCCAACCATGAATGTGAATTTGTCAAATTTATGATTTGTAGCGTTCTAATTCAGACCAATTGCAGATAATCTGTCACAAAATGCACATTTTTTTCTTCGGGAAATCGTCACTTTATAATCGTTTCTCATTTTTACGTGTACTTCTCCGCCTAAATTATTGATTTGTTTGATATAATTTAAATTGATTAGGTAAGATTTGTGTGTTCTAAAAAATTCAATACACCCAGAAAAACGCTCTTCAAGCCTTTTAAGCGTTGTGGCTACTGTTATTTTCGCTCCGTTGACAAAGTGTATTTGCGTGTAGTTTTCGTCGGCTTCTAAGAGTATTACATCTTTTGGATTAATGGTTTTTCTGCCTCCAATTAGTACATAATTTGTAGTTGTCATTGTATTTTGACTTTTGGTTATATCAAATTTCAATGAAAAACTGTATGGTAATTTGCCTAATGTGAATTTGGCGTGAATTATTGTGAAAGTGGTGTGTTATGGCTAAAGAGTGGCTGCGGTTGCTATTAGCCAATAAGCGACAAAAGTTCTGGTTTCCTTCTGCGTGAAACCTCGAGTTCTCTGCCATTTGTCAGAATTACACTCCCACCATCACCTCTTATGTACTCCTGTAAGTGCTCTAAATTAATAATAGTTGACTGGTGGATACGGACGAAATCAAAGTTTTGAAGTAATTCTTCAAAAACACCAATCGAACGACTTGTTAAAACAGATTTTCCTTCCAAGAGATGTAACGTTGTATAATTATTATCAGATTCGAGCCATAAAATGTTTTGCATAGGAATAAACAAAAGGCCTTTTGTGGTGTGTACCGTAACTTTGTTGTAGCGGGCGTGCAGCCTCGAAATGCTTTGTGGTTTATGTTCTTGCTTTTTTTCGATTAATCGATTGATAGATTTTAGTAATTCGTGGCGGTCGATAGGTTTCAATAAAAAATCAAACGCACAAACACGAAAGGCGTCGATAGCATATTTTTGGTAGGCCGTTGTGTAAATAATTTCTGTTGAGGTAAGATTGGCTTTTTGTGCAAACGTGATACCGTTCATATTAGGCATTTCGATGTCAAGAAATATGACGTCCACATCAAGTTTATGAATCTCTTGTAGTGCTTCTTGTGGCAAAATATAGGTTTTTATTACTTTTAACTGAGGAACAAACATTTCAATTTTAGCTAAAAGTGATTCAATACAAGACTCTTCATCGTCAATGATAATTGCATTCATTTTAACAAAAGATTTAGTTTTTTATGAGAGGTAATTGAATTGTAATTGCTGTGCCTTCAATTAAATCAGTTACTTTCGTTTCTATCGTATCTCCATAGATTGCTTGATAGGTTCTGATTCGTTCCATTGTAACATTTATTCCCATTGATTTATGGTTGGCTTGTCGCTGTTGATTGATTTCTTCCGAAGCCAGCCGCCCAATTCCATTATCATAAATCGTACATGTTAAGAAGTTGTTTTTAATACTCATTTCAAGTACAATAAGTCCTTTTCGCTCGGTTAAATGCCTGATTCCATGCAAGATAGCATTTTCAACGAATGGTTGTATCAGAAGTGGAGGAATTTGGTAGTCTTGATTGATGAGTTCGGGTTGAATCTTGAATTGATAATCAAATGAGTTTGAAAAACGCTCTTGTTCGAGTTCGATATAAAGTTTGAGTGTTTCTATTTCTTGAGCTATACTGGTTGTTTGATATTCCGAGTTTTCGAGTATTCTACGAATAAGTTTTGAGAATTTTTGAAGAAAATCAGAGGCTTCAATAAATCGTTTTCTCAGAATATAAGCATCAATCGTATTCATGCTATTGAAGATAAAATGAGGATTCATTTGAGCTCTCAATGCCTTTATTTCGAGTGTGTGTTGAAGTGATTGCGATTGTAATTGTTGCCGTAATCGGATTAAATAAAAGAAATAAAAAAGTAAGCCGAGTAGGATAGAGAGAACAATGAGTACAAATGGACTAAACCACCATTTCTCCCAAAAAACGGGTTCAATCGAAAATGGTATTTCGGTTGCGTGTTGTGAGCTTAAATTTACAATTTTTAGATTATAAATCCCGCCAGTAAGATTAAAAAGGGTAAGGGTTGGGTTAGTACCCATCTGAATCGTATCATACAGTTTGAACTCTTCCGATAAAACCGCAATCAGGTTTAGTTTGGTAGTATCGTTCTTCTCGCTGACCGTTACACTGAGAAAGGTTGGTTGAGAAGGTAAATGTATGTTGTTTTTAGTATTCCACACCGAATCTTTTGTTGCACTATTATACCCTATATGGCTTCGGAATTTAGTTATTTCAAGTTCTTTCGCAGCTTTGCTTTCTTCTACTTGCCCATAAACACAAGAAAATCTTATAAATAGTAGTATAAAAATAAGTAGCTTAGTTTTCATCTTGTTTATAGGAGTAAAGCCTTAGGGAGTAGAATAAAATGAAAATTAGCATAAAGTAGTTGTATAAGATTTTCTCAAACAGCCAAAAGGTGGCATTATATTGTGTCTCTAACAACACTTTAT
>JALQYE010000271.1 GCA_023254245.1 Emticicia sp. | reverse complement strand
GTTTGGAGAAATATTGCCGATGAAGGTCACCCGCTTTCGCCATTGATGAACCCAGATGGAACGCTTACATTTTCATCGGTTTATAGTATCGGTGATTTTTATTATGGCAAAAACGGTATTGATAATAATAAAAAAGTATTCAGAAATACCAGTGGATTTGTAGCACAGTTTTTCAGAGATAAATTTAGAGTCAAAGGTGATTTTACGATTCAGAATACCGATAATAACGACCGAATTAAGGCTGTGCCTGTGCCATACAGCACAAAACCTGGGGTGATTTCGTACGTCGGAACTACTACTAACTACCTCAATGATGTGTATCGTGAAACGGCCTACATGACCACCAACCTTTACACTGAATACGAGAATACCTTTAAAAACGACCATTATTTGAAGTTTTTGGTGGGTTATAACTACGAACAATCAAATTTCAAACGTCTTTCTACCCAACGCAATGGTCTTATCTTTGAAGATGCCAACGACATCAACTTAGCCTTAGGACAAGCAATCGTAACACAAGGGGGCTGGGAAAGATGGAAGATTCAAGGAGGTTTTTCAAGAATAAACTATTCTTACAAAGACCGTTATTTATTTGAAGTAAACGGGCGTTACGATGGTTCATCAAAATTCCCTGCTAATCAGCGTTTTGCTTTTTTCCCATCTTACTCATTGGGTTGGAGACTTTCGAGGGAATCGTTCTGGAAAGTTCCTGAAAATATCATTTCTGACTTAAAACTTCGTGCTTCTTACGGCTCACTCGGAAATGGAAATATTGGCTCTTATGCTTATCTCGAGCAATTTGCCATTTCTCAGTCATCGGTTATCTTAAATGGCCAAAAGCCTCAGCAAACAAGAAACCCTACGGTTTTGCCTGAAGGCTTAACATGGGAAACAGCCACCACCAAAAACGTGGGTATTGACTTAGCCATGTTATCGAACCGCTTAAATTTTGTAGCCGATGCTTATGTCAGAACCACAACTGATATGTTTACTGTTGGCTTGACGCTTCCCGCAGTTTTCGGTGCTGATGCACCCAAAGGAAACTACGCCGATTTGAAAACTAAAGGTTGGGAAATGATGCTTTCGTATCGTGATAAATTCTCGGTTGGTGCAAAACCTTTTAACTATGATGTAAGATTGACGCTCGCCGATAATACATCGGTTATTACAAAGTATAATAACCCACAAAAATTACTCAGCGATTATTATGTAGGACAAACTTTAGGTGAAATTTGGGGCTATACTACGGAAGGTTTCTTCAAATCGGCTGAAGATGTGAAAAATAGTGCCAGCCAAAACCTTTTCCGCACGGCATCAAGTGGACTTTGGTTTCCTGGAGATATTAAATTTAAAGACATCAACGGCGACGGGCAAATTACACCTGGTACTAACAGAATTGAAAACCCTGGCGACCGCTCTATTATCGGAAATTCTGCACCAAGATATACGTATGGTATTATGCTCGGTGCCGATTGGAATAATTTCTTTTTCTCGGCATTTATTCAAGGGGTTGGTAAGCAACAGTGGTATCCAAGTCGTGAGGCCAACTTATTCTGGGGCCAATATAACCGACCTTATGGTGATATTCCGAAAAGTCAGTTAGGAAATATCTGGACAGAACAAAACACAGATACTTATTTCCCGAGATATGTTTCACGTATTGCAAGTAACGCCAACGGAACCTTGGCCGCTCCACAAACAAAATACCTACAAAATGTGGCGTATATGCGTCTGAAAAATATTCAATTAGGTTATAATTTACCAAGAACAGTTTCTTCAAAAATCGGTGCAGCAGCAGCAAAAGTGTATGTTTCTGCCGAAAATATTTGGTCTTTATCGCCACTTTACAAAATCACTCGTGACTTTGACGTAGAAAGTGCCGTAGCTTCTGACCAAGTATTCTCACCAGGTGGTAATGCAGGTGATGCGTACAATTATCCAATTATGAAAAGCGTAACTCTTGGTTTATCTATTACATTCTAATTCCGATACAATTATGAAACTCAGATATATACTCATTTTTTTTACAACGATTCTCTTTATTGGGTGTGATTTAGAGGAGCTTCCCGAAGCAACCACCACCAAAGGCCCCATTTTTGGCAGTGAAAGTGGCTTGATTTTATACACAAATTCGTTCTATTCGATGCTCAATGGAAAAAACCTCCATCGAGCTGATGCTATGTCAGATTACTTAGCCCGTAAAGACACCCCAGCCTTTATCACTGAAGGAAATTATAGTGCCCAAGTAAGCACGGGTTGGAGTTGGAGCGATTTGAGAAACATCAATTACTTCATTCAAAACTGCAATGACCCGAAAGTGCCAGTAGCCGTTAGAAAAAACTATCTCGGAATTGCTAAATTTTTTAGAGCGTGGTTTTATTTCGATAAAGTAAAGAGATTCGGCGATGTGCCTTGGATTGGAAAACCCCTTGATGTTTCGGACACTGACTTACTAACAAAAGGCCGTGATTCTCGCACAATGGTAATGGATTCAGTGTTGGCCGACTTAGATTATGCTTGCTTAAATATCACATCAAATAGTGAAGCAACCCGCAGTTTAGTTACAAAATATGTAGCTTATGCTTTCAAAGCTCGTGTAGCTTTGCACGAAGGAACATTCCGCAAATATCATAAAGGTCTTGGCCTTGAGTCTTCGGCGGCAGGTTTACTTAACCAAGCAGCAGTAGCAGCTAAAAAAGTAATCGACGAAGGTGGTTATAAACTTTATGATGGTGCTGGTGTTGATAAATCATATCGTCAGGTATTTATTAATCCTGCCCCAATCGGTACCGAAGTGATGCTCTCGGCAGTTTGTGATTTAGCACTTAACAACCTAAATGATGGTAACTGGTACTGGACAAGTGGAACTTATGGCGATAAAGCCAGTTTTATTCGCACGTTTATTAATACCTATTTGAAAGCAGATGGTACACCCTTCACCAATGACCCAGCTTACAAAACCATGTTGTTTAAAGATGAAGTGAAAGGAAGGGATAAACGATTAGCACAAACAATTCGTGTGGGAGATTATAAACGTACAAACAATGGTGCTTTGGTTGCCTCTCCGCCGCTTTTCTCTTATACATTTACGGGGTATATGCCTATCAAATGGACACTCGATGATATGTATTACGATACTCGTGACCTCAATATTAATTCCGTTACGATTTTCAGATACGCTGAAGTTCTATTAGCTTATGCTGAAGCAAAGGCCGAGTTAGGTACACTTACCGATGCCGATTGGGCATTATCCATCGGAGCATTAAGAAAAAGAGCAGGAATTACGGGTGGCTTGACGAGTAAACCAACAGTTGTTGATAATTACTTGAAAACCAATTATTTCCCAGAAATTTCAGACCCTGTTCTTTTAGAAGTACGTCGAGAAAGAGGTATCGAATTGTGTTTAGAAGGCTTCCGCTTTGATGATATTGTTAGATGGAGAAAAGGTGAATTAATGAAAATGGAATGGAACGGAATGTATGTGCCGAGTTTAAATACTCCATTAGACCTCAACGAAGATGGCGTTTTAGATGTGGCATTCTACAAAACAACGGCTCCATCAAAGGTTTCGGGAGTGACTTATGTAGAAGTTACACCAACCATTTCAGGCAAACCAAACTCACAGCTAATTTCGGGTGATACTTCGGGTGAACTAACTTGGCTGAATAACGTGCCGAGAATCTGGCTTGATAAGCATTATTATTACCCAATTCCAACGGGTGATATTATCACCAATCCAAACTTGAAACAAAACCCAGGTTGGTAATTTTAATATCCTGCATTTTATCAGCAAAAGAAAGCTTACTGAAAAATTTCAGTAAGCTTTCTTTTTATATAAATTTACATTGGATATTTATCAACCATAAACGTAAAAGCTATGTTATCAAAAATCTCGGTCTTAGCATTTTTGCTTTGTATTTGTAGTTTTGTTTCATCAAAAGCCCAAACTACAAACCTTACTCCACAAGAATTTATTGCTAAAGTAAAAACCACCAAAGATGCCCAATTACTCGATGTACGCACACCACAAGAGTGGGAAATGGGCAAAATTGCTTCATCAAAATGTATCAACTATAATGATGCGACTTTTAAGCAACAGATAGAGAAATTAGATAAAAACAAACC
>JALQYE010000270.1 GCA_023254245.1 Emticicia sp. | reverse complement strand
CCTTATCCATAGAGTCATAGGCAGGCGTATAGATTGGCGTTGCGTCTGTGCCTTTGATAGATTCGGTGTAAGGAATGGCTCCGTACAAATCTGTCAAGAGCGAAAATGTCCACGAACGCATAACTAAGGCAGCACCTTCATAATTTTTATTCGGACTTTTGCCTTTCTCACCTGTTTCAGTAATGATTCTTTGAAAATTTAGTAAGCCATCGTTATAAAGCGATTTCCACGTATTATTATAAAATGTGGGCGTGATTCCGTAGTTATCGCCTTCGTTTGAATAAATATTACGTGCTAAATACTGTACCCAAAGCATCGCACCATCAAGGTTTAGACGCTCAAAACGAACGTTTCCACCCCAATATCTATCAACTGCTTTTTCTACTGCATACGGAAACAAATATTGAGCTCCGATAGCCGTTGGGTTATTTGGGTCGGTATTCATTTCATCGAAGTCTTTCGTACAAGAACTAACCGATGAAAGCAATCCAATAAATGCGAATGAATATATAATTTTATTGAGTTTCATATTTGTCAAAATTTTAGGTAGATAATAAAGCTGTTGGCGATTAGCTTTTAGCATTTAGCTTAATTATTTCTTTTAAAAAGCTAAAGACTGATTTGCTAACAGCTAATCGCTTTTCACTTAAAAACTTATCGAAAGATTTGCACCTACACTTCTTGAATTTGGTAATTCGCCGTAAGCAAAACCTTGTTGGTTTGCACCGAAACGGTCAACTTCGGGGTCGATGTGTGGCGTATTTTTGAATAAAATAGCCAAGTTGCGTCCCACAATCGAAAGTTTAGCATTCTGCAAACGGAGTTTCGATAAAATTGCTTTAGGAATAGTATAACCAAATGAAACCTCACGTAATTTGACAAAAGAAGCATCGAAGATTGCCGCTTCGTGGTAGCGACGAGGGTTATTATAGCCAATCAGTTGGTTGGTTGCCACAATCACATCATTTGGTACATATTGAGGGTTTTCGGTGGTTCCGATATTCATCACACCTTTACCAATGATACCTTCTTCACGACCAACGGCTGTTTCAGCATATTGACCAGTCCAACGAGCAGTTCCTGTACCTTCATCGAAAATATCACCACCAATTTTAGCATCAATTAAAGCCGTGAGTGTAAACTTCTTGTAAGAAAAAGTATTCGAGACACCTCCCATCCATTTTGGTTGGATATTACCCAAAATTCTTGGCGTTGTTTCTACCACTGGTAAGCCGTTGGCATAAACAATCTGGCCATCAGGAGCATGTTTAAAGCCTATACCAAACAATGCACCGTAAGGCATTCCGACCTGAGCGATTGAGGTCAAACCACGACGCTCTTGGAGGGTGTAGGTTGTAAGACCTTCGGCCAACTCAATTACTTTATTGCGGTTACGAGAATAATTTACCGATACATCCCACTTGAAACTATTAGCTTCGATTACTTTCCCAGAGAGCATAATCTCGATGCCTTGATTGGTAATTTGCCCAGCATTTAAGATACGCTTGTCATAACCACTGGCCTTCGAGATTTCTACTCCGAGAATTTGGTTTTTGGTTGATTGATTATAGTAAGTGAAGTCTAATCCAAAACGATTTTTTAGGAATTTCAAATCTAAACCTAACTCGATACCCGTTGTAATTTCGGGTTTCAAGGTAGCGTTTGAAATCGTTAGGTTTTCGTAATATTCTGGTAATGAGCTATTCCACGAACCACCCGCACGGAATGTTTGAGCTAATTGATACGGGTCAGCATCGTTTCCTACCTGAGCCCAGCTTGCTCTTACTTTTCCGTAAGAAAGAATATCTTTTGGATAATTGATGAGGTCAGTAATAACACCACTCAACGAAACCGAAGGATAGAAATACGAACGAGCATTGGATGGAAGCGTACTCGACCAATCATTACGAGCGGTTGCATCTAAGAATAGAGCGTTAAGGTAGCCCAGTTGCAATGAACCATAAACACTTTGTACTTCGGCTTTTTCAATGCGGCTTTCGATTGCATTTTGGCTTGGGTTTGAATTGGCCAAGTTATAAACACCATCAACAACCAACTCTCCAACGTAAGCGTAGTTACGTTTGTAATAATTTGTGCGTTGTGCTGCACCAGCCGAAGCTACTAAGTGGAAATCTTTTGAAATTGATTTTTCGTAAGATAATAAGGCATCATGATTGGTTTCTTGACGACGTAGAACTTCTTCCGAATAACGCCCTGGAGTTTGATTGCCATTACGCACTCTTTCAAAGTTTACAATATTAACACGGGTATCTGACCACATATCAGTACCGCTTCTGAGCATCAACTTCAATTCTGGCGAAATCGTGAAGTTTAATGCGATATTACCCACTAAACGGTCTTTTTCGTTAGTATAGGGCAGTTTTTCGCTCAAAAAAATCGGATTCGTGAAAAATGTATGTTGCCAGTTTGCTGGGTCATTATCTGGTAATTTTCCAGCTACTGCTCTTTGGATGTGTACGCTCGAATAATCTCTCCAATTAGCCAGTTGGTCCCACGAAACGTGGCGATGCGACCAAATAAATTGGTCACCGTTTTGGTATGTACGATTCCCGCCTGATTTTACGTATTCGCCCGAAACTACTGCTGAAATAAACTTTGAAACTTTGTAGTTTGAATTAAGTTTGAAGTTATTTCTGTAAAAATCATTGAAAGCCATCAAACCCTTTTGGTCGAGGCGACCAACGCTCAATCGGAAACTTCCTTTATCATTTCCACCCGAAAGAGCCAAGTTATTGGTCAAAGTAGTACCTGTTTGCCAGTATTCATCCCAGTTGTTAGGTTGTGGTGTAAGCGGAGCTACATCTTTTCCTGTAAACCATTGTCTTACTAAACGACCATCCATTGGAGCTCCCCAGCTTTCATCCGTACCTTCAGTACCCGTAGTAGAACCTGGCTTAACCGAGCCGTAAGCAGCTTTGTATTGGTCATACGCATCAGGCGTAATCACGCCACTCCAACCATCCGAATACCATGTTGTATAGCCTGAGCCACCACCATAAGTATTTTGAAAATTTGGTTTAACCAATGGACGTTCGGCAGTAAAGTTTGAGTTATATTCGATACCTAAACCTTTTGTGCCAGCACCATCTTTGGTTGTAATCAAGATTACACCATTGGCAGCACGAGAACCATAAAGAGCAGCGGCATTGGGCCCTTTCAAGACCGAAATATCTTTAATATTATCGGGGCTAACTTCTGAAATACCACCCCCAAATTGTTTATCGAATTGTTGTTGAATCGGTACGCCATCTACTACAATAAGTGGCTGATTATTGCCCGAAACCGATGAAGCACCACGAATTTGGATAGTTGAACCACTTCCTGGGCCACCGTTGGCAGCGATACGAACACCCGCCATTTTACCAGCAAGTCCGTTAGCAATATTATTTGAGCGAGCTTCAACCAAGCTTTCACCTTTAAGTTCTTGTTGCGAATAACCCAGCGATTTTTTCTCTCTCGAAATACCCAAAGCCGTTACCACAACTTCATTCAAAGTCTTGGTGTCAGGCTGTAAGGTTATATCAAATGTCGTTTTATTATCAATTTTAATGTCAGTAGTAACATAACCGATGGCACTAAACGTAAGCATAGTACCACTTGCGGGGACTTTCAACGAAAATTTTCCGTTGGCATCCGTAACTGTTCCAAATGAAGTTCCTTTTACAGTAACCGAAGTTCCAGGCAAAACGCCCTCGCTTTCAGAGCCAACAACTCCCGTGATGACCTTGTCTTGTGCCATTATCGCCGACGATAACAGCAAGCAAACTAATAAGTAGAAATTCTTCATCATAAATTCTTGGTTTAAGTTAGTTTGTTGTTCCCTTTTCAGCCGAATCATTACGAGACTCCGACCGCTCGGTTTCGTAACAATCGGCCTAAAGGGAAATTATTATAGGGTCCAGTTTGGATAAAGTGTATCTTCCAAGTCGAAAATTCTGAGTGTAGAAAATCCAACTTTCTAAGCAATGTTAGTATTTTTTGGGTCGATGGTTTCCTGCCATCATTTACAATCAAGGCTGCCACTGGCATATCCTCAATTCCGCATTTTAAGCGTAGTATTTATGAGTTTCAAGCACCTTCCCTATTGCGGTCGGAAAAGAAGAGCCTGATGAAGAATTGTTGTACTTATCTAAGAATCAATGA
>JALQYE010000026.1 GCA_023254245.1 Emticicia sp. | reverse complement strand
CCAAGTCAAAGAAGCGGTGTCCTTCCATTGCTAACTCTAATTTACGTTCGAAACGAACAGCATTACGAGCTACTGTCTTATCAGACCAAGTACCACCATAAGGCTTGATTACGTATTTAGCAGCAGGACCACCATCTTGTGTAACAAAACTAGCTGGGTTAGCAGCACGGTTACGAACCATATTTACATATTCTTGTGCTTTTGTTAAGCTACCCACTTCAACCTCTGCTTCTGCAGCCATTAATAAAACGTCAGCATAACGGATTACATAGTAGTTTAATGCAGTATACCCAGGCGTCCAAGAGCTATTATCTTGCAACGAACCTTTGTCAGATTTGTAGTAAGAATATTTTTTTGGAGAGTATGGGCCACCATTTGGTTGGTTACGAATCCAGTCAAATCCTGGGTGTTTTTGCCAGTCTAAGAACATGATACCACGACGACCGATAGTGTGGTCAAGACGAGGGTCAACTTCACCTGCATCTGGAGTGAATGATGTACTTGATTGGATACCCATATCAGTTTTCAATGCATTTGCTGGTGTGTTATACGAACCATCTAATAATGGTAAACCATCTTTTGTACGATATGAGTTACCTAATTCAAAGCTTGGTTGGAAGAATCCACAACAGTTACCAGGGCCATTAGGACCAGTGTTGTAAGGCCAGTTCAAGTCACCGTCAGCATTAGCGTTATTCACACTACCTGTGTTTGCTGCAGCTTGTAATGCAAATACTGACTCAGAATTGTTATCGTTAGATGCTTTGAATAAATCAGAGAAGTTTGCTACTAAAGCATATTTTTTACCATTGGCAGTTACACCATTTGCAATGATAGCATCAAACAATGTCTTTGCTTCAGCAAATTTCTTTTGTGCCATGTAAGTTTTTGCTAAATATGCAGCCGCAGCCCATTTGTTAGCACGTCCTGCTTGTGCTTGAGTAGCAGGCAAAGCATCGTAAGCAGCTTTGAAATCAGCTTCGATTTTTGGCCACAAATCAGCATCATTTTTGATTTTCTCAATACCGCTACCTACGTCAACTGTTTCATCAACGTATGGAGTGTTATTGTAGTTTCTTTTCAATTGAAAGTAGAAGTGTGCTCTCAAGAATTTTGCTTCTGCACCAATACGACTCTTGTCGTCAGCAGTTACATCGGCTTGAGCATCTTTCAATAAACCTAATACGTTGTTTGCACGAGCAACACCTTCGTATAAACCACGGTAATTATCATTGATAACACCTTGAGTTGAAAGGTACTCAAAACGTTGGATTGGGTTAATGTCTGAAAAGTCACCTGGGTCAGTTCCTTTGTTAGCATCACCACCACGAATACTTCCCCAAACCCAGTTTTGAGGGTTAACCATACGTGTACCATAACCACTCATTTGTCCGTAAGCAGAGATTAACGCTCCTTCCAAACCTTTTTTAGTTGTCAACTGGGTTTTGGCAATCGCACCAGTTGGCAATACTGTAAGGAAGTCTTCCTTACATGAGTATCCTATTAAAGTAAGCAAGGATACTGCTAAAGTTAATTTACTAAAAATGTATTTTCTCATTTTAATAATGAATTTTTGAGTTAAATGTTTTTAAAACTTACTCTTGTTAGCTTCAGCTTTTAAGGTAAAAGCCGAAGCTAAAATGGGTTAAATTAGAATCCTAAGTTAAGACCAACAGTAAAGCTTTTTGTTAATGGATAGTTACCCACGTCGATACCGAAGTTAGTATCAGCATTACCACCAACTTGAGGGTCTAAACCTTGGTACTTAGTGATAGTAAAGATGTTATTTGTTGAAACAAATGCACGAACTCTGCTTAATTTCAATTTATCTAACATTGCTTTAGGTAAAGTGTATCCTAATGAAACATTTTGGAATCTCAAATACGAACCATTCTCAACATAGAAAGAGTTTGATTGTGTATTTGTACTGAAGTTAGAAGCTGTCTCAAAAATTGGAATAGTTGCTCCTGTATTTTGTGGTGTCCAAGAATCTTTCACACGCTCAGAGATAGCTGCTCCAGAGAATGAAGGATAGAAATCAGTAAACCATTTAGATACGTTGAAGATTTTGTTTCCGATTGAAGTATAAAGATACGCTGACAAGTCAAATGCTTTGTACGTCAGTGTGAAGTTTACACCACCAGTAAATTTAGGGATTGGACTTCCTAAATAAGTACGGTCAGCTGCATCAATTTTGCCATCGTTGTTAAGGTCAGCATAACGGAAACGGCCAACACCTTTACCATCTTGAGCAGGAGCTGCATCAACCTCAGCTTTAGATTGGAATAAACCTAATACTTTGAAGCCATAGAATGATGACAAGCCATAGCCCAATTGGTTACGAATTGGGTTGATACCACGGAAACCAGGGTTTACGTTAGTTAAGTAGGTCAAGCCATCAGCAATTTTAGTAATTTCGTTTTTCAAGAAACTACCAGTTACGTTCACTTCGTATCCTAAATCAGTAGTAATTTTTCCACGGTTGATAACTTGGATATCGATACCTTTATTTACCATTTTACCAATATTTACTGAAGGAGCAGCAGCTTGGAAACCAGCGGTTGCAGTAATTGGTAATTGGTATAATAAGTCTTTTGTATCTTTTTGCCATAAGTCAACAATTACATCTAATTTACCCTTCAAGAATGAACCATCAAAACCGATATTTTTAGTAACTGATGTTTCCCATTTAGCATCTGGGTTTCCGATACGTGTACGATAGTAACCATCTACAATGCTTGAATTAGAGCCATTGATATCATAACCTGAGTTATCAACTCTTGCAGCATACAAGCTGTATTGATTATTAGGGTCAACGTTGTTTGAGTTACCCATTGTACCATAGCCACCACGAATCTTCAAGTCTTGAACCCAAGGAAGATTTTTCATGAAAGACTCAGAAGATACACGCCATGCAGCAGATACCGCAGGGAAGATACCATAGCGGCTATTCACACCAAATCTTGAAGAACCATCACGACGAACAACACCAGTTACGATATATTTGTCGTTGAATGTATAAATTGCTCTACCAAACAATGAGTAGAAGTTTACACCTTTAAACAAGTTACTTGAAGGTGGGTTTTTAGTTCCCAAAGTAGTAATTGTTACATAATTAACATCTTGTGAAAATGGATTTAAACCATTGGCACTCATGTTACGTCCTGCACCTGTATTCAATGCTTCTTGACCAGCTAACACTTCGATATTGTGTTTACCAAATGCTTTCTTGTAGTTAGCCGTGTTGGTAAATGTCCAACCGAATGAGTAACCACCGAATTCGTTGTAACCAAACGCTGAGTTATTCTCAGAGTTTTCATATTGCCAACGAGTATATCCCCAACCGTAGTTGTTACGGAAGTTACCTGCAATTGATGAACGCAATGTTAAACCTGGAATTACATCTAATTCAGCATATACGTTACCATTTGCTAAACCATTGAAGTTGCGGTTGTTTAATAAACCTTTTTGGTTAGCTACTGGGTTACGAGGGTTGTTGAAACCTTTAGCAGCAGTACCAGCATATCCACCGAATTCATCATAGATTGGAATGATTGATGGCATACGGAATGCTTGTAAGATATCGTTTTCATCAGCAGCGATACCATTACCACCAGCACCACCAGTTTGACCTAAGATTTGTAAGTATGTCAACTGGATGTTCTCTCCGATACGTAAGTTCTTCAATAAGTTAAACTCTGAATTGATACGGAAAGCATAACGTTTCATTGCATTACTAATCAAGATACCTTTTTGGTCTTGAACAGAGAAACCAACGTAGAAACGGCTGTTGTCGCCACCACCACTGAAACCAAGTGAGTGTCTTTGTAATGGAGCTTGACGAGTGATAGCACCATACCAGTCAGTACCTGCTTTGTTAGCTTTGATAACTTGGTAGATAGCACCTGCCGATGGGTCGATGTTATATTTTAATTTTTGAGCAGCTAAATCAACTGAACCAATAACACCTGGAGTACCACCTACACTTAAATAATCAGGAATAACTGGAGTTGAACCTGAACCAAATTGAGGGTGTCCGAAAGCCTCACCAGAGTTTCTTTTTGCATTCCAAGTCCAAGTAGCAAAATCAGTTGGATTCATCATTGCTTGGCCATTACCTGGGTCAGTTACACCGTAAGTACCATCATAAGTAACATTAAGTTTTTTTGCACCTTTTGTACCTTTTTTAGTAGTATAAACGATTACACCGTTGGCAGCACGAGCACCATAGATAGAAGCAGTAGAAGCATCTTTCAATACAGTAGTTGACTCGATGTCGTCTGGGCTTAAGAAGTCAGTTGAGTTTACTGGCATACCATCAACAACGTAAAGAGGCTCATTACCACCAAATGCACCAAAACCACGTACGCGGATTTGGCTGGCAGTACCTGGTTGACCGTTAGTTACAACTGTCAAACCTGCTACTCTACCTTGTAATTGTTGCTCAACGTTACCTGATGGAACAGCTGTTAAATCTTTTGATTTTACAGTTGAAATCGCACCAGTTGACTCACGTCTTTTGTCAATTGAGTAACCCGTTACAACAACCTCATCAAGACTTGCTGCATCGTCTTCCATTGTTACGTTGATAGAAGCTTGTCCTGTCAATTTTACCTCTTGAGTTTTGTAGCCGATTGAGCTAAATACTAAAGTTCCACCTGTGTTTGGCACGTTGATTTTGAAGCCACCGTTTGCATCACTGATTGTACCCGTTGTTGTACCCTTTACAGTAATACTTGCACCTGGTACACCATCTCCCTTTGCATCACTTACTTTACCACTTACGGATTTTTGAGCAAATGCAACTACGGACATAAGCCATAGTAACCCGCAAAACAGAGCCCCCTTGATGGGAACAAAGTAGTTTTGTTTCATAGTTTTGATTAAGTTAAAAAATTAGAAAAAAAATTGATTAAGATTTTTCTTTATATATACAAATTACTTGTTAGAGTAAGACTTTTCTGTTAATAAATACTCAATTAAGTGTATTTGATACAATTATAAGAAGCCTCTTGTCTTGTTCCAAATATTTCTTAATATTTTTATATTTTTTTGATGAAGATTTCATTGACTTTTTGATTTAATAGGTATCCTCGTAAAGCCAATTTTATATATTGTATCAATCTGATGCAATATTAAATATTTTATAGAAAACTACAAAATATTTCTATTTGTAAAATTACTTTTCTTTATAAAAAAGATTTTTTTACATTAAATATAGAAATATTTATATAGGTGCAAATATACAAAACTTTATAATTCTATCGAATGTATAGACAAGTTTTTATTATCAAATATTAAAATAGTGCTGATTTTATCGAAAATTTCGAGAAAATTGAGTAGAAAAGGAAGTTGTGTGGAAGTGTGATAATTTTAAGAAGTTATAGAATTATTTTTTTGAAAATTTTTCGGCTTCGGCCAAAACTCGCATGGTATTTTCACCCCAAATCTTTTTGATGTCTTTGGCAGAATAACCACGTCTGAGTAGTTCGATTGTTACATTTTTTATCTTGCTTACGTCTTCAACACCTATAACATCACTGCCGCCATCCATATCCATACCAATTCCCACATGGTCGATTCCAACAAGTTTTACTACGTGGTCTATGTGATTCACGACGTCTTTTACAGTTGGTACATCGCTTGGATATTTATACTTAATCTGGCGTAATTCGGCATTGAGTCTTTTCTTGTCTTCGGGTGTTGCATCGGCTTTTTGCACTTGCATTCTGATAGTCTTAATTGAAACCGCTACTTCTGCCGAAGGCTTCTTTAAGAAATCGGCCACGAAGTTTATTTGAATGACTCCGCCTTTTGATGCCAGTAGTTTTATCATATCGTCGGTCATGTTTCTTTTCACATCACACAACGCACGGCATGATGAATGTGATGCAAAAACGGGTGCTTTACTCAAACGCATTACATCATAAAATGCCGAGTCAGATAAGTGCGATACATCCACCACAATGCCCAGACGGTTCATTTCAGCAATAGATTCTTCTCCGAGTTTGCTTATCCCTCCATGTTCTGCTCCTTGTGGGTCGCCTGAAGAATCACTTAAATCATTATTAAATGAATGAGCAAGCGTAATGTAGCGTAAACCTAAGTCATAATACAATTTTAGGTTTGATAAATCGGTGCCAACTGGCCAACCGTTTTCCATTCCGATAAATACACCCAGTTTTCCTTGCTTGTGGGCAGCGTATCCTTCTTTGGCAGTAGTCACTAAACTTACTTTATCAGCATTGTTCTTTACGGCTTCATGGATTTTGGCAAAAATCTTTAATGCTTTTTCTTTGGCTTCGGCATTGGCTTCGGGTGTGCGTTTGCCTTGTCCCAGATATACCGCAAAAAACATAGCATCCATGCCGCCTTCTTTCATACGTGGAAAGTCTATTTGTGTACCATCTTCGGCGTAGCTGTGTTTTGCTCCCACATCAAAACTTTCCATTTCCATCATATTAATGGGAGCATCGGCGTGTGTATCAACTGTGTAGGCACTTGTGTGAATCTTATCAGCTTTTTTTAATAGACGTTTTTCGGCTTTATCTTGGGCAAAACATAAAAAAGGAAAGCAAAAAAATAGAATGTAAAGATGTTTCATTGTTTTTGAGGTTTAGATGAAGGTTAATGGCCAATTATTGGTTATTTGAGTTTTCTACCCTTCCATATATATTCGCCTTTTTTTTGAGCAACGAGTCCAAAAAAAACTACATATAGCGGATAAATGAGTTGAACGAAAGGAATTGACCAAATTAAGTTTTTTTTACGTAAAAAACTGGCCATGAGGCTCAAAAAAATAAATTCTGCCGAAAATTTTAAGAAAATGCACATCAGAAAAACTTCGGTGCAGATAAAATCAGCTACCCAACTACCAAAAGCCACAGGTATAAGTAAATTTGCTAAGAAAATAAAAACCGCTAAAGCCGTAGTTTGCCAGTTATCATAATGTCGCCATTTGCTGGCCCAGCGTTTGCGTTGGTTATAAAACGACCGCCAGCTTGTATGAGCTTCGGTTTCGACGATTGTATCTTGACTTTTCAGAAAACGTACTTTATTGGGATATTTCTTAGCAATTTTGTGCATCAAAAATTCATCATCGCCCGATGCCAAATCTTCGTTTCCCTTGAAGCCTTGCACTTCATAAAACACTGATTTTAAATAAGTAAGATTCGCCCCATTGCACATGTTAGGTTTTTGCACGAGCATTGCACATGCCCCCGAACCCACCAGACTTGAAAACTCAATGATTTGAGTATCGTTAATGATAGATTGAATGATGGAATATGATTTCAACAATGTTTTCTGAGCGGAGCTGAAGGTAGCGGAGTGGAATGTAACCGCACTACTAATCAAGTAAGCTCCAGTTTGTGCTTGAAAATTAGCAGTTGTTTCGAGCCACCGTTTGCTAACCCTACAATCACCATCGGTAGTTGTAATTAATTCTCCTTTGGCCAATTTAATAGAAGAATCAATCGCTCGTTTTTTGGGTGATGTATTGTTGGTTTTGGGCGGTAATTGGTTGACGACCAAATTAAGTTTTGTTGTTTGTTGGAAGTTTCTGATAATTGCTACCGTATCATCAGTCGAGTCATCATCAGCTACAATTACTTCAAATTTTTCCTTCGTAAGTGTCTGCTTTTCTAAATCTTGTAGTAAAAAAAGAATATTATTGGCTTCGTTTCTGACTGGAATTATGACCGAAATAGTAAGTGTATCAGCCTTTGAGTTCTTGTCGATAAACTCAATCTTTCGATTTTTACTCCAGACGATTACCAAGCCTGTGGTCATCAGAAAATAAAGAGAGCTAATAATTAATAGTAATATCGAAAGAATCATTTTAAACGTTTTTAGTAGTTAGTTTTAGTTGGAGGATAAAAATACTTCCGAATATGATAGGTAACAGCACATTGACTAACCAAATCATGAAAGTTGCTGATGAAATAGCCGTAATATTTACTCCGAAATAACTAAAATAATAGATTGAAGTTAAGGCACGTACACCTAAGTCTCCTAAAGCGTTGATGGCAGAAATGATGGTTTTAGTCAAGAAAATGATGCTAATTCCAGCCAATAAAATAGTATTGGAAAGATTTATGTCAAAAATCTTAAACATCAAAAGAAACTGAAAGCTAAAAACTAAATACCGAGCTGTAGCAATAAAAAATAAGTTTTTAAGTTCGTCGATTGTATAGTTTTCTAAAACGCCTAAATACTTTTTCAGATATTCAAAAAAGTGATTTTTTGATAAAAACAACTGAATATCTGAAAGATGATAGCTAAGAAAAACGCCAAAAACTAAAGCCCCAACCAGAATAACATTCGCAAGGGTATGTAGAATCAAGGGCGAAGGTTTACTATAAAGAATAAAAAACAAATAGCCGAATGTGCCGAAAAGCAGCGAAACATATAGCTGTAGGCTATTGCCGAGTAGAATTGCACCAATACTTTGCAGCCGCTTATCGCTTTTAAGCATCAAGATTTTTCCTGCATAATCTCCAATCATCATCGGGGTGGCCGTCGAAAACGTTAGCCCAATCAAAACTCCTCGATAGGCTTCTGAAAAATTTATTAGTTCTACTTTTGAAGCCAATTTTTGCCATTTTAATGCTTCTAATGCCCAATTGAGTGGCGTTAGCAATATGATACAGCATAATAACGTAATACTTTTAGGGCGAAATAATAGGTTGAGGCTCTGCTTGATTTGCTCAAAACTATCAATCTTATTTATCACAAGCAGATATATCAACGATAGTATCATCAAGAATAAAGCAGTTTTTATCCACTGTATGCTTTTGCTTGAAGTTAGATATGAGAATTTTGAGTTAATTTGCATTTATGAATCAAGATAAAATAATATTAGGGGTTGACCCAGGTACACGTGTGATGGGCTACGGAATTATCTCCGTACAGGGAAGTACTTTAACGCTTATTCAATACGGTGTTATAAAACTTGACAAATATACTTCACATGAAATAAAGTTAAAGAAAATATTTGAGCGAATCACGCAGCTAATTACCGAATACTTACCCGATGAAATGGCCATTGAAGCACCTTTTTATGGGGTAAATGTGCAGTCAATGTTAAAACTTGGTCGGGCTCAAGGAGTGGCTATTGCAGCGGCTCTCCAACGTGAAGTGCCAATTGTAGAGTATTTACCCAAAAAAGTGAAGCAATCGGTTACTGGAAATGGAAACGCCACTAAAGAGCAAGTGGCGTATATGTTAGAGCATTTATTAAAAACTAAATTAGAATTACAGTACTTAGATGCTACCGATGCCCTTGGCGTAGCTGTGTGCCATTATATGCACGGAAAAACCAAAGCTTTAACAGGAAATGGCTCAAAGAAAAAAGGCTGGGCGGCTTTTGTAAGCGAAAATCCTGACAGGATGAAGTAAATTTATCCGTTCCCTGAGTGGAATCGAAGGGAACGGATAAAGCGTATTTATAGCACTCCCTTCGTACTCGGAAGCGAGTTCATCTCATTCAAATTTCTTTTCACTGCCATTTTGATAGATTTGGCAAATGCCTTAAAAATGGCCTCAATTTTGTGGTGCTCGTTTTGGCCTTCACATTTGATATTCAGATTGCATTTTGAAGTATCTGAGAAAGACTTGAAGAAATGATAAAACATTTCGGTTGGCATTTCGCCTATCTTTTCACGCTTGAAATCGGCGTCCCAAACTAACCACGGTCTGCCCGAAAAATCAATTGCTACCTGAGCAAGAGCTTCGTCCATTGGTAATAAAAATCCATAGCGATTAGTCCCTTTTTTATCGCCCAAAGCTTTCAAATAGGCTTCGCCAAGTGCCAAAGCAGTATCTTCAATGGTGTGATGTTCATCAATGTGTAAATCGCCTTCAACAAAAATCTTTAAGTCAGACCCTGAGTGTTTAGCTACTTGGTCGAGCATGTGGTCATAGAAACCAAGACCCGTATGAATCTCTGATTTTCCAGTTCCATCAAGGTTCAGCTCAATTTTTATTTTTGTTTCTTTTGTATTTCGCTCAATTGATGCCGTACGTGCTGGCAACTTCAAAAACTCATAGATTTCGTCCCAGTCATTTGTCACTAACTTAGTTGCGTCTTTTTGTTCGGGAGTAAAACCATCAATCAGATTATTTGTTAATCCATCGGTAATAAAAACTGCTTTTGCTCCCAAGTTTACAGCCAATTGTACATCAGTAGCTCTATCACCGAGTACGTAAGAGTTAGCGAGGTCATATTTTTCAGCATCGAAATACTCAGTCAGCAAACCTGTTCCTGGTTTACGTGTTGGTAAGTTTTCGTGCGGGAAACTACGGTCTATATGAATAGCTGAGAAAACAACATTTTCATTTTCGAGTGTTCTGAGCATTTTGTTATGGGCTGGCCAAAAAGTTTCTTCGGGGAATGCATCCGTACCGAGTCCATCTTGGTTTGTTACCATAATAAGTTTATAATCAGTTTCTTCTGCAATCTTGCGAAGATTTGAGAGGGCTTTGGGAAGAAACTCTAATTTTTCGAGCGAATCTATCTGAAAATCAGTTTTTGGCTCATCTATAATCGTACCGTCACGGTCAATAAAAAGGAGTTTTTGCATTTTCTCTGGTCAAATATTTAAAAATCCAAAATTAGGGAGGAAATTATAGAAAAACTAAAATATATTTTCCTGAATAGATAATTGTATTAGTAGTTATGATTTGTTCAAAATTTATTGAAAAATATGTAAATTTAAAAATCCGTTGCTTTGTTAATAAAACAACGGATTTTTTACACGTAGAATATTTCTGTAATCTTATGAAATCACGAGTCTTCACTTAAAGATTACCTTTTTTCATTTCTTTGACAGCGTAATCAGCTGCACGAGCGGTTAGTGCCATATATGTCAACGACGGATTTTGGGTAGAAGTTGAAGTCATTGAAGCACCGTCAGTCACGAAAACGTTTTTACAACTGTGCAGAGCATTCCATTTGTTCAGCAGCGAAGTTTTAGGGTCTCTACCCATTCTTACACCACCCATTTCGTGAATATCTAATCCTGGTGTGCGGTTCGAGTCGTTGGTTCTGATGTTTTTGAAACCCGCTTTTGTAAACATTTCGCTTAGTTGGTCGAAATAATCTTTGGTCATTTTTACGTCGTTATCGTCATAATCAACCGAGATTTTTAACTGCGGAATTCCCCACGGGTCTTTCATGTTTTTATCCAGAGCCACAAAATTACTCTCTTTCGGAATTGTTTCGCCCATCATGTGTGAGCCAACGCTCCAAACATTATTTAAGTAAGGGTTTAAGATTCCCTTTTTTAAATCTTCGCCCAGTCCACTTCTGTCATCACGCTCGTAGCGTCCTGCTGAGAAACCAGCCGCGTAGCCACGCAAAAAGTCAGTTTCTTGCTTAAATACATTACGGAAACGTGGAATATAAGGCGAATTCGGGCGACGGCCATCGGTCATGCTATCTAAATAGCCTTCGTATTCGGCATTAATGGTTGCACGGTAATTGTGGAATGCCACGTATTTTCCGAGTAAGCCACTATCATTGCCTAAGCCATTCGGGAAACGGCTTGAGGTTGAGTTTAATAAAATTAAGTTAGAATTGAGAGCTGCGGCATTGACGAAAATGATTTTTGCGTAATACTCAATCATCTCTTTGGTGTTGGCATCAATCACCCTTACGCCCGAAGCTTTACCCTTTTTCTCATCATAAATAATAGAGTGAACTACCGAATGAGGGCGAAGTGTCATTTTGCCCGTGCGAGCAGCCCACGGTAGAGTAGAGGAATTACTGCTAAAATAACCGCCATACGGACAACCACGTTCGCAAATTGTGCGGTGCTGGCAAGTTCCACGTCCTTGGTCGAAATGTATTTGTTTGGGCTGTGTAAGGTGAGCTGCACGCCCCATGATAATATGGCGGTCTGTGTAATTTTTAGCCACTGCCTGAGTGAAATGCTTTTCAACGCAGTTCATTTCATGCGGTGGTAGAAACTCTCCATCGGGAAGGTTTGGTAAGCCGTCTTTGTTTCCCGAAATTCCTGCAAATTTTTCTACATAACTATACCATGGAGCAAGGTCGGCGTAGCGAATTGGCCAATCAACGGCAAAGCCATCACGGGCAGGGCCTTCAAAATCGAACTCTGACCAACGTTGGGTTTGCCTTGCCCACATCAATGATTTTCCACCCGTTTGATAGCCACGAATCCAGTCGAATGGTTTTTCTTGTACGTACGGATGTTCGGTATCTTTCACAAAAAACTGCTCTGTTCCTTCATAAAAAGCATAGCATTTGCTGATGATTGGGTTGGCATCACGCATTTCTTTGGTTAGTTGTCCACGATGCTCAAATTCCCATGGTTGTTTCATGGTCGTTGGATAGTCAGTTACGTGCTTTACTTCACGTCCACGCTCTAATACGAGTGTGCGTAATCCTTTACCAGTTAGCTCTTTAGCTGCCCAGCCTCCACTGATGCCCGAACCAATGACGATGGCATCGAAGGTTTGTGCTTTTACTGAATCTATATTTATGTTTGACATTTTTTATCGTTGATTAGCCCCACCCAACCCTCCCCGATGGGGAGGGCTAAAGTCGAGAATTAATTTTATTCTATTTTTTAACACTTCCATTAACGTTCCCTCCCTATCGGGGAGGGTTAGGGAGGGGCTTTTATTTCTTTACAGGTACACATCCGTGATAACGAGCTGGGGCGAATTCAAAAACTCGTAGGTTCGTCATAACGTATTCTGAGTTTAGGTAGCCTTGAATCGTGAGGTTTTTTACTAAACGCACGAAGCCTTTTTCATCGGCATTCTCCGAGTTTGACATTTTATTCAAAACTTCTAATTTTTGTTTTCCATCACATTCTGTAAACGTTTTTGAGAAATCTCTTTTGGCGGTGGTATCGACTAAAGCAAAGCCTTTAGAGAATGTTTCTTGTGATTTTTTATCGTAGCAGTCAGCCACCATTTTGATGGTAAATTGATGTACGTTGAGGTCTTTTGCTCCGAGAGTATCGGTTTTAGGAATAATCGTTTCGACGATTTCTGCCAGTAGGTTTTCTTGCGATTCAGAAATCTTTAAAGAAGTGCTTGAGATGGCTTCTTTGTTCCATGCGTTTGCCCACGAAGGTAGCACTATTGTACCGCCAATCGTTAGGGCAATGTTTTTTATTGCCGAACGTCTTTGCATTTTGATTAGGATTGAATTTTAAACGGATACAAATAAAACGATTTTCTGCGAGAAAAAGTAGGTTGATTTTGTAGCAAAATAAAATCGAAGAAAGTATGATTAGCTATTTGCTGAAAAGGGAAAGTAAAAAGCTCTCGAAAGTGATTCCGTTTTCGAGAGCTTTTTTTAATAATATTGGGTCAGACGGAACGTTTGACCTTGTTATCGTAGATGATTCCAGCCTTGGGCTTTAATTTCGGCTGTTCCACCGCTATTGAGTGCGAGTTGAACCGCTGTATCTTGCGTGATATAGCCAATCGGTAAAACATCGCTTACATTTTTGATTTTATCAAAATCAGATTGTTTTACTGTAAATAAAAGTTGATAATCTTCGCCACCGTTTAATGCGGCTGTTATGGGGCTTACATTAAATTCGGTAGCCGTGAGCATCGTAATATCTTCAATCGGAAGTTTATCTTCAAAAACCATTGCACCCACACCCGACTGCGTGCAAATATGCAGAAGCTCAGAAGCTAATCCATCTGAAATATCAATCATCGAAGTAGGCACAACGCCCAATTCGTTGAGTTCGTGAATAATATCGGTGCGTGCTTCAGGTTTTAGAATTTTACCTACTAAATATTCTTTTTCGGTGAGTTCGGGCTGCATATTGGGGTTCGCCAAATACACCTGTTTTTCTCGCTCCAAAACCTGCAAACCAAAATACGCAGCGGCTAAATCGCCCGTTACACATAAAATATCGTTGGGTTTTGCTCCATTGCGATACACAATTTTATCTTTATCGACAAAGCCCGTGGCTGTGATAGAAATCACAAAACCCGATGCCGAAGCACTGGTATCACCACCGATTAAGTCAACGTTGTAGCTTTCGCAAGCAAATTTTATTCCTTCGTAAAGCTCATCAATGGCTTCGACTGAAATTCTGTTACTCAAACCAATCGTTACCGTAATTTGCTTAGCAATGCCATTCATAGCGGCAATATCAGAGATATTAACTGCCACAGCTTTGTATCCCAAGTGGCGTAAAGGAGTATAAGAAAGGTCGAAATGAATGCCTTCAAAAAGAATGTCGGTCGTAACCAACATATACTTATCGCCTACGTCGATAACGGCGGCATCATCACCTATTCCTTTGATTGTTTCGGCGTTTTTAGTTGTAAATTTTGATTTTATTCGGTCAATTAAGCCAAATTCGCCAAGTGTATTTAGTTCTGTTCTTTCCATAGTGCAAAATTGAGGAATTTATTTAGCAAAAACTTTAAAATCTTCAAATAATCAACATTTTTACGAACGAAATTTAACTTCGTTCCACAAAAAAAGGTGAACTTTTCAGCTCACCTTTTTCATAGAATATATCTAATGTCTTTTTACTTTAGAATGATTATTGTGTAATCAAATTGTAGTTATTGATAGTACCACCTGTTTTTTGGCTGGCAGTTGTACGAGTAATATCAAGAGCTGTGTCAGTAATAGAATTGATAGTAAACTCAATCGTACCACCCGTGCCTGTCGGAACTGGCGTAAGGTTTTTCAATACTAATTTTGTATCGCCCACTAATTCGTATTGACCTGTGAATGTATTGCCATCAGCCTCTTTTAATGTTACCGAAGGGGCAATCAATAAATTAAGTGTAAACGATGAATACCCTGGTTTTGTGTTGGATGCAGCACCTTTTGTATATACTGTTGAACTTCCTTCTTTTACGATATTGGCTGTCCAGGTTTTCTTAATTTTTTCAGAAACAGGAACAGTTTTGTCTTTGCAAGAAGAAACTGCAAGAGCAACTAAAGATACAAATAGAATGGCAATCTTTTTCATGCGAATATGTTTGTTTAATAGCCTTATTGACAATTGATGAATACTGTAATTAGACAGATTTTTAGCAAATATGGTTTAAATATAAAAGAAAAAAAAATGCCCTACGCAAGAAAGACGTTTTTTTTATAGAAAACGTTGTAAATATCCCGAATATTTTACTAATCACAAAAAAGCCTCGAAGGTATTGTTCAGCAACAATATCTTCGAGGCTGGATAGCTTTTTTGATGAGTATTTAGCTTTCTCTTGGCGAACTTTTCAGCTGAATGATTTCTATAATCGATAGGACTTTGATATTGGTAGAAACTACGTTTGGTTAGTTCCAGAATGCCGTAGGTATTCAACTATTCTCCCCATTTGTTGAATACCTACGGCATTCTGGTGATACTTATTTGTATCTATATTACCGATATGAAAGTCCTATGGACTAATAATATTATTCCTTTGCAGCAATTTGATTAAAAAAATACCTATTACTTATTTTTTTAATTAATGGCTTCGTGCTTTACTCGATTGAAAACCCAGAAAATAATTGGGAATACAAGTAGGGTTAAGACCGTAGCCGTAACAAGTCCGCCTATAATAACGATTGCCAATGGTTTTTGAGATTCTGAACCAATACCTGTGCTGATAGCGGCTGGTAAAAGACCAATTGAAGCCATGAGGGCGGTCATTACAACGGGGCGGGTACGGACTTTTACGGCTTCAAGAATGGCAGCGTCGAGTGTCATTTTGGCTTTTATATTTTTATGAAATTCCGAAATCAAGATAACTCCGTTTTGAATACAAATACCAAATAAGGCAATAAAGCCTACCCCTCCCGAAATACCAAAGTTGATACCCGTAACGTGTAAAGCGATGATACCTCCAATGATGGCAAAGGGTACATTGGCCAAAACCAAAAGAGAGTCCTTCACATTCCCAAACATGATAAAAAGTAGCACAAAAATGCCAACCAGGCTAATAGGAACCATTTCGCCGAGGCGTTTGGTGGCTCTTACTTGGTTTTCAAACTCACCCGTCCAGCCGATTGAGTAACCTGCTGGGAGTTTTACGGTTTTTTCAACGTTTTTCTGAGCGTCGGCAATGGTGCTTCCCAAGTCACGGTCACGAACTGAGAATTTTACGCCAATGAAACGCTTATTATTGTCTCGATAAATAAAGGCTGGACCAGTGATTTTCTGAACGGTAGCTATCTCTTTGAGTGGAATCTTGACACCCTGAATCGTCGGAACTTTCAGATTTTTCATGTCTTCTTCGTCTTTGCGATAATTTTTTAAGTAACGCACCCGCACATCAAATTTCTTTTCGCCTTCAAACTTTTGGGTAGCGGTTTTACCGCCAAAAGCCATTTCGAGTACGGCTTGTGCATCGGCGAGCGTTACACCATAAGCGGCCATGCGTTCACGGTCGAGAATTACGCTGATTTCGGGTTGACCTACGTTTCGGAGGATACCGACATCTTTTATACCTTCTACTTTTTCGATTTGCTTGATAACCTGGTTGGCTATTTTATCCAGTTCGTTGAGGTCATCGCCAAAAATCTTTACGGCGTTCGAGGCATTGATACCCGCCACACTTTCGGCCACGTTATCAATGATTGGTTGCGAATAATTGTAGCCAATTCCTTGATATTTTGAAAGCGAATCGTCCATCTGACGCACTAAATCATCCATCGTGATTTTTCTCTTCCAATCGTCCTTGTGCTTGAGGTTTACCTGCATCTGTACGTAGTAAAAGCCACTTGGGTCGGTTCCGTCGTTGCTTCGACCCACTTGCGAAAGTACGCCATTTACCTCGGGAAATTTACGAAGTTCATTGCGTAAAATAGCGGTTTTCTGCACAGTTTCGGGCAAACTTTGGCTCATCGGAAATTTTGCTTCTACCCACAAAGCCCCTTCGTTGAGTTGAGGCAAAAACTCTGTCCCCAGAAACTTGGCCGAAAAGAATGTAAGAAGCATAAAAACAATCGACAGCAAAAGCGTAATTTTTTTGTGAGCAAACGTCCAAGTAAAGCCTTTTACTACGATTTTGTTCCAAAAATTAACAAATGGATTATTTTTCTCTCTGACGTTTTTATTCAAGAAAATATGCGAAAGCACGGGTACTAATGTAAGTGTAAACAACAACGCACCCAGCAAGGCAAAACCCAGCGTGTATGCCAAAGGCGAAAACATTTTTCCTTCTACTTTCTGGAAGGCAAAAATGGGCATCAAGGCCGTAATGATGATGAGTTTTGAGAAGAAAATGGCTTTTCCGAGCTCAGTTCCTGTCTTTTTTATCACACTCCCGATGGCCAGTTTATTATACGTTGCCATGCCTTTTTTGTGAGCAATGTGGTCGAGGGTTACGAAAATTCCTTCAACCATTACTACGGCACCATCAATGATAATTCCGAAGTCAACCGCCCCCAACGAGAGTAAATTGGCACTCATACCCTTGAGTTTGAGACACAAAAATGCAAATAAGAGCGATAGTGGAATAATAATAGAAACCGTGACGGTTGTACGCCAGTCGGCCATAAATAAAAATACGATGACGGTCACGAACAAAATTCCTTCAAACATATTGTGCATCACGGTGGTGGTGGTGTAGTTCATGAGGTTGTCTCGGTCGTAGAATGTTTCCATCTTTACGTCCGAAGGCAATATCCGTTCATTCAAATCTGCTATTTTGGCTTTTACACGCTCAAGAACTTCTTTTGGATTTTCGCTTTTACGCATCACCACGATTCCTTCTACTACATCATCATTATCATTTAAGCCCACTTGACCTACTCGTGGCATGGCTGCTTCATGGACATCGGCCAGATTTTTGACCAAAATTGGGTTTCCGCCTGCATCATCGACAATAATATTTTCGATGTCTTGTATCGAACTTAGCAACCCGATACCACGCACGACATACGCTTGTTTGTTTTTTTCGATAACATCGCCGCCAACGTTGAGGTTGCCTTTGTTTACGGCTTCATACACTTGTAGCGGTGTAATATCATATTTCGATAAGCGATTAGGGTCAACGCTTATTTCGTAGGTTTTTTCTTGTCCACCAAAGGCCACTAAATCGGCTACGCCTGGCACGGAGCGAAGCTGGCGGTCAATAACCCAGTTTTGAATCGTGAGGAGGTCTCTCGAATCACGTGATTTACTTTTGAGTGTATATCGGAAAATCTCACCCGTTGGGCCGTAAGGTGGCTGAACATCTGGTTCGACACCGTCAGGTAGCGACACATTTCGGAGAAGATTATTGACTTGTTGGCGGGCAAAAAAGTCTTCGACATCATCTTCAAAAATGATTTTGATGACCGATAAACCAAACATCGTGATGCTTCGGACACTCGTTTTTTTCTGCACCGAATTCATCGAAATTTCGATGGGGGTAGTTACAAAACGTTCAATTTCTTCGGCACTTCGTCCGTTCCATTCGGTTACGATGATAATCTGTGTATTGGTTACATCGGGAAATGCCTCAATGGGCATATTTTTGAACGAAATAAAGCCCGAAATAACCAATATACCGACCCAAAAGAAGGTAAAAGGCTTGTTTTTGAGCGAGAAAGCAATAATATTTTTAATGAATTTGTTCATATCTTTTTTGATGGATAATTGCTACGGGGTCGCCCGTGCGATGAAGCATTGAAAACTGCGTAGGTCTTATCATTTTTCATTAGCAATGATTTAGACTTATTGGTGATGAAATCGCTTGATTACAAGTGTATTAGTCATTCAATTCGTCATAGACCAAAAGCTGATTAGCCGTCATTACTTTTTCGCCTTCTTTTAAGCCCGATAAGATATAAGTGATATTGCCTACTTGACGGAAAACTTCTACTTGGCGGGTTTCGATATTATTGCGGTCTTTGAAAATCATTACGAAGTTTTTGCTCTTATCAAAAATCACTGATTCCGATGGAATCGCCAACATTTGTTGGCTTTCGGTGTAAGATAATTTGATGTTGGCACGCATTTCGGGTTTTAGTAAGTAATCGGCATTTTTGAGTCTGATTCTTACTTTCATGGCTTTGGTTTCGGGGTCGATAATATTGAAGATTTTATCGACTTTACCATTAAAAACTTTATCAGGATAACTCAAGGTCGTAACGGCTGCATCAATGCCCAATTTTACCTGATTGATATCGCTTTCGTTGACATTAGCAATGGCCCAAACATCATCAATTTCGGCAATATCAAAGATATTATCGGTGCGGTCATTGCGGAGAAGCATATCTTGGTTGATATTTTTTTGAATCACAAACCCGCTCAGTGGTGAGCGTACTTCATAAACCGCTCCTTGCTTGATATTATAAATGTTATACGTTTCTTCGATTCGGTGAAGTTGCGATTTTGCTTTGTCGAGTTGACTACGGGCTTCAATCAGGTCTCGTTCGGCATTGAGTTTTCCCTCGAAAAGCTCTTGGGCTACTTTTAGGTTATTCTTGGCTACTAATAAATCATTACGGGCATCATCTAATTCTTTTTCAAAACTGGCTACTTCCGTACTACGAATCGTGGCTAAAAGTTGTCCCTTTTTTACATAGTCGCCGAGTTCGACAAAAACCTTTGTTACGTTGCCGCCTACTACTGGGTACACCTCAATCATTTTGTTATTATCGGCCGTAATTTTTCCGTAGAAATTAAGTTCGTTGCGTAGGTTTTGCATCGCAACGTCTTGAGTTTGGGTTGTTTCGAGCATCTTATTGCTCAATACGAATGTTGTCTGGATTTCGACCTTCTTTGGGGTTTTATCACAGGCAAAAAGACCACAAATAATGAAGGTGAGTAATACTATATTTTTCATTGTTAGAACAAATTTACGTTTACGATATGATTGATAGTTTCGCCCGAAAGAATGACTTGTTTACGCATTTCGATGAGCAGGAGGGTGCTTTGATTGTAGCTTTCCATGAAGTCAGTGAATTCGAGTAAAGAGATATTCTGCTTCTGGAAATTTTGTAAAATGCCTTTATAAACAGCCTCGAAGTTTTCGGCTCCCGAAGCCGTGATTTGGGCATATTGCAGGCGTTGTTGTTGCCAAGTTTGCGTAGCATTGGCAATTTGGCTTCGTAGTTCAACTATCTTTTGGTCTTGTAGTCGTTTCGATTTGTCGAGTTCGGCCTCGGCAATTTTAATATTCCCTTTGTTCCGATTCCATAAATTGAGCGGAATTCCGAACGTAAAGTTTACTTGATTGCCAAATGCTCCTCCACGTTGGTCGTACGATGCCCCTACCGTGAGGTCAGGTTTGGCGAGCGATTTTTGCCATTTTATCATTAATTCGTTGCTTTCGATGATTTTCTGAAAACTCAGATAGTCGGGGTTTTTCTCCAATGCCATATTGAGCAAAGCCTCGGTAACAGGCAAATTATTCTTGGTGAAATAGCTATTAAGAGCTTGTTCTTCAACAACGGGAATGATGTTTTCTTGGCTCGAAGTCAGAATCTTGAGCGATTCTTGCTCGTCGTTTATCTCCTTTTGTGCTATCATGAAGTCGTTTTTCAGACTAAATGATAATGATTGTAGGCGAACAACATCACGCAACGGCCAATTGCCCCGCTGAGCCTGAATGGCGTAGCTTTTGGCGAGGGTATCAATGTTGGCGATTTGCTTGTTGAGGTTAGTGATTTTTTGTTGGTTAAAATAGATGCTATAAAAGCTTTGATGTAGCTCAAAACGCAAGTTTTTGAGTAATTGCTCAAATTGTAATTCGGCAATTCCGATGGTTGATTTGGCAAACTCTACCTCGTTTTGCTTCTTTTTTCCCAAATACAAAAGTTGCTGCACTGCAATGGCCTTTTGGCCTTTGGCACCAATATCCAGCACTCGTTTATTTTGAGGATTAATAGCATTAAATTCGCCCGAAGCTACTGGTAAATCCCATATTTTGGCTTGAATAACACTGGCTTTGGCAATATCGAGATTGTATTGCTCGGCCAAGAGTAGTAAATTGTTTTTGACAAACCTGTCTTCACATTGTTGCAGCGAGAGGTTTTGTTGTGAAAAAGCAGTTTGAGTGGCTATTAGAATAAAAAAGGTTAGCTTTTGAAACATTACACGTTGATTTTTTAGAATTGCAAAAATCAGATGGTCAGATTAAAAACACCTTTAAGATTAGCTTAAAAATAGCTTAATTTGAGAAAATAAGAATAAATTGATTCAGATTGGGTTCGATATTTTGGTAATTGATACTGGCCGAATGATAATCGAGGATACGTTTCGAGAGCCTTAGACCTAAACCCGAGCCATTCGTTTTATTGGAATTTTGCCCACGCATAAAAGGCTGAAATAGCTTTTCTTGGTCGGGTTTATTCAAAATTTCACCTTCGTTACTAACGATGATTGTCAGTTGATGCGAGGCATTTTGTTCGATAACTACACGAGCCGCTGGTTGAAACGAATACAAACACGCATTTTTAAAAAGATTATTAAAAACAATTTCGAGTAGCGATTTTACCCCTAATACTTCCATCGAAAGGTCGATTGCGGGATTATCAATGATTTCAAAACTAAGGTCGAATTGCGGATTAAATTTCTTAGCTTTTTCGTTGGCCGAAAATATCACTTCGTCGATTCTTACTTTTTCAAAGCGTTTTTGGGCATCTTCCTTATTGATTTTTGAGAGTAAAAGTAGCGAATTGACCAAGTCTGAAAGCTGATGCACATAATCGTTGATGCTTTTTAGAGCGGCAATAGTCTCGGGAGAATGGTCAGGATTTTGTAGTAGATTCTGAATCTTGAAGGTCATGCGAGCCAAAGGGGTACGAATCTCGTGCGAGGCATTAGAGGTAAATTCTCGCTGGCTCTGAAAAGCACTTTCGATGCGTGCCAGCATGATATTAAAGGCTTTGGTTAGTAAATTGATTTCGTCGTTGTGTTTGGTTTCTTCAAGCTGAATATCGAGTTTATTGGCAGAAATATTTGTAATTTGTTTCTGAAATGTATCGAGTGGTTTAAGTAAGCGTTCGATAAAAAAATAGGTTGAAAACCACACCAACCCAACACCTGCTACAAAGGTTACGGCAAGGGTAAAAAGAAGAAACTCAAGTTTGGTTTTTCCGTATTTATCTTCGGCCGAAACCAGTACGTAGTAGTCGGTTTTTTCAAAATCATAATAAACGCCAAACACTTCTTTTTCTTTTTCGCTTCTGAAAAAGGTTTTTTCTTTCTTTAATCGTTTCAAATCATTGATATTCCACGTAATGGTGGCGTCATCAATACTGCTATAAATAAGACGGAAGTTTTGGTCGAAAACGAGTGTTTTTTCGTTATATAGCTTATTGATAGTATTGCGGTCGATAACCTTAAGTACCTGATTATCAATTTCTTTTACCTCAACCAAAAGTTTTGCGGTAGTGAGGGCTTTTTCTTCGAGACGCTGCTCAAATTCTTCTTTTCGGAATGATGAAAACGAAAAAAAGATGATAAATGCCGCCAACCCAAATAAAGCCGAGAAAGCGATTGCGATACTGATAGCGATGCGTCTTTTGAGGGTCATTAGTCTTCAATTTTTAGATAATAACCAAATCCTGGGCGAGTATGGATGAGTTTTGTGGGATGATTTCGGTCTATTTTTTTGCGTAAGAAATTAATATAAACCTCAATTGTATTCATATTCGAGTCGAATTGAACGTCCCAGATTTGCTCGGCAATACTTTGTTTTGATAGTACTCGTCCCTTCGCTTTTGCTAAAGTAAATAACAACTGATATTCTTTTGGTGTAAGGTCAATCTGCTCATTTTTTCGATACACTTTCATTTCTGAAGTGTTGATTTCGAGGTCGTCAATGACTATTACGCTATCCACATCTTGGGGCGTATTGCTGCGGCGTAGGAGCGAAGTGATACGCAAAAAAAGCTCTTCAAAATGAAAAGGCTTTACCAGATAATCATCGGCACCGAGTCCGAAAGCATCCGTTTTATCTTGAATATCTCCGTAGGCTGTTAGCATGATAATCGGCGTAAGCTTATTCGACTCCCGAACTTGCCTACAAACATCTAAACCATTGATTTTGGGCACGTTAATATCCAACAAAAAAATATCGTAGTCATTTTTTTTGATTTGACGAAAGAATAATTCTCCATCAAAAACCGTATCACACTCGATTTTTTTTGATAATAAAAAACGTTGTATTTCTCTCGACAAATCAGGGTCGTCTTCTAAGAGCAGTGCAGTCATTGGCTTAGTTAATTAGATGCGAAGATACTTATTTTAATCAAGAATTAATAACTAATCAAGTAACCGAAACTGCTTTTGTTGTATTAGTTGTTGTCGGTAGGTTTTTGGATTATTGTTGGTAAACTTTCTGAATTGTCGATTAAAATTAGAGAGATTTTTAAAACCTGATTCGTAGCATATTTCTAAGATATTGAGGTCGTTTTCGGCCAATAATTTACAGGCATATTCGATACGGATTTCGTTCACAAATTCAACAAATGTCTTTTGAGTTCGTAATTTAAAATAGCGACAAAAAGCAGCTTCCGAAAAGCGAGTTTTGCTGGCTATTTCGCTTAGATTAATGTCGTTTTTAAAGTTTTTAAGTACATAATCAAAGACTTTGTTCATGCGTTCAGAATCTTTTTTACTGATTCCGACAATGGCATTTTCTGATAAAAAACGGTATTCTTTTGAGCAAGACATCTGGTGCAGAATTTCTATCAAACCCAACATTCGAACAACCTTATCTGCCTTCAATAGATTTTGTATTTTTTCTCGAATTTTCACTCTCGTTTCTCCGTAAAATTCGATTCCCAATTTAGCGGTTTCGAGGAAGCGTTTTATTTCAGTCATTTCTGACAATTCAAAAAAAAATTCCCCGAAACAGTCATCTAAGAAATGAATCACAATCGAAGCAGGTTTTTGGTGTTGGTAGCAAGCATCATCGGCACGATACCAGTGAGGAAGATTACTACCCAGAATTGCCAAATCGCCTTCGACATAATCAGAAACATGATTTCCTACGAATTTCTTTCCGAAACCCCCATCACAAAGCACAATTTCGACTTCTTGATGGTAATGCCACGGAGTCTCGAAATACGGACTTTCAAAACGGTCAATCAGAAACGAAGAACCAAACGTAAGTGGTAGTTTTTGTAAAAGTGGTTTTTTTAACATAAAATCAAAATAGTATTGTAAAAATAGTTTTTTCGAGTGGATTTTATAATTATTCTATGAGTTATTTGTATAATAAATGCTTAATACTTGTTTTAATAATACTTTATTTGCAAATGCTGAAGGGTAAATCTATCGTAATCATCGGCGGAACAACTGGTTTGGGTTTTTCGGCAGCAAAGGCATTTGTGCGTGATGGAGCAAAAGTTGTAGTGGTTGGACGAAACCCCGAAAGCTGTTTATCGGCCGAAGTAGTCTTGGGCGAAAATGGTCGAACAATGGCCGCTGATGCAACCAACGAAAATACTGCAAAAAAAGCTATTGAGTTGTGTATCAGTGAGTTTGGTAGTTTTGGTGGCCTTTATCATGTAGCAGGCGGAAGCGGACGCAAATATGGCGATGGCCCGCTGCACGAACTTACGCTTGAAGGCTGGAATAAGACATTTGAGCTTAACCTTACAAGCCTGATGCTCTCTAACCAAGCAGCCGTGCAGAAGTTTTTGGAGCTGGGAAAAGGCGGTACGATTCTAAATATGGGCTCAGTTTTGGGTTTTTCTCCATCGCCAAACTATTTTGTTACGCACGCTTATGCGGCAGCAAAATCGGCGGTGGTGGGTTTTACGAAGTCTTTAGCGGCTTATTATGCGAAACACAATATCCGAATCAATCTTTTAGCCCCTGCTTTGGTCGAAACCCCAATGTCGGAACGAGCCAGTAAGGATGAAACCATTATGAATTTTGTGAAAACCAAACAACCGCTCGATGGTGGCAGGAATGGCCGCCCCGAAGACCTTGATGGTGCTGCGGTATTTTTTATGTCGGATGCTTCAAAATTTACTACTGGACAAACGCTTTACATCGATGGTGGCTGGGAAGTTTCGGAAGGGCAGTATCTTAATGTAGAATGAATAATTGAGAATGGAAAACTAATACCTAAAACCTGAAAAATGAAAGTAGCAATCGGTATCGACCTTGGTGGCACAAATGTAAAAGGGATTTTGATGCGTGAAGATGGGAAAATCTTGAAGCAGCATTATATTCCTACGAAAGACGATGCCGAAGGAAAATGGCGAGAAAACGTACTCGAGATGGTCAATTTCTTGAAAGATTTTCATCAAAAACCAATCGAACTTATCGGGCTTTCGGCACCAGGTTTGGCCAATGACGATAATACATGTATTGCCCACTTACCCAACCGATTATTCGGCTTAGAAAACTTTATTTGGGAAGAATATTTTGGCACAAGAACCCTCGTATTAAACGATGCTCATGCCGCACTGATGGCCGAAGCCAAGTTCGGAATTATGCGAGGCCATAAGCACGCAGTTTTGCTCACACTCGGCACGGGCGTGGGGGGAGGAATCATGATAAACGGGCAGCTTTACCAAGGTTTGAGCCAAATGGCTGGTCATTTAGGGCATATTTCGCTCAACGCCAATGATGATGAATTAAGCATTCTCGGAATGCCTGGAAGTTTAGAATATGCCATCGGAAATTGTTCGATTGAACGGCGTTCGATGGGGCGTTTTCAATCAACGCATGAACTGGTAAATGCTTATTCAAAAGGAGATTCTTTCGCTACGTGGCTTTGGCTCGATTCAGTCAGGAAATTGGCGATTGCTATTGCTTCATTAATCAATGCTCTTTCGCCCGAAATCATTGTTTTGGCAGGCGGGATTACCACCGCTGGAGATGCTTTATTTAAGCCCTTAAATGAATTTATTGAGCTTTTTGAGTTTCGCCCGAAAGGCAAAACGACATTAATTAAGCAAGCAAAATTTGCCGATTTATCAGGAGCAATCGGTGCGGCTGCCTTTGTGTTTGAAAGAAACTAAATATGTAATCGTTGTTGTAGAGATGTTGCACTGTAACGTCTTTGCAGAGAACATAAAAATAATAACAATGTCTTATACAAGTCAATATTTAAAAAAATGTCAAGAGTTAATCGAAACCGTTGCTGCCCAAGAAGCACAAATCTTGCGAGCAGCAAAACTGTTTTCGGAGTCGATTTTGGCAGGAAGAATGGTACACGTTTTTGGTAGCGGACACAGCCGAATCATGGTCGAAGAAATGTGGCCTCGCTATGGCTCGTTTCCAGGGTTTAATCCAATCGTAGAATTATCGCTGACCTTTCATAATTTGGTAGTAGGAGCAAATGGTCAACGACAAGCCATGTTTTTAGAAAATGTAACAGGTCTTGCGGCTCAGATTTTAAGAAACTTCGACCTTTCGGAAGTAGATACTGCCTTAGTGATTTCTTCGTCGGGCTGCAATGTTGTGCCGATTGAAATGGCGGAGATTTTTCAGAAAAAAGGCATAAAAACCGTCGGAATTATTTCAAAACAACACTCCGAAGCCAGCACCAGTAAAAAGCAAGATGGTCGAAAACTTCAAGATTTTTGCGAAATAGTGCTTGATTCAGGAGCTCCCGTAGGCGATGCCATGATTTATGTTGATGGTTTAGAAACGCCAGTTTCACCTGGCTCAACGGTAGGTTCGTGTATGATTATCAATAGCATCAAAGCCGAGTTGGCCAATATGCTTACGCAAGCGGGACATCCACCAAAAGTCCTGACGGCAGGGGCGGTAATTGGAGCAGAAAAAGCCACCGAAATATTCCAAGCCGCTTACGACGAACACGCTCACCGAATCGCGAAAATGTACCAAAAAGTAGGCATCGAAAGCTATGTTTCAAAAGAAAAATAAACGATTGCTGACTTACAGTCGGTAATGAAACAAAAAAATCCGTTGTTCCTTTAGTTACCCATTGCAATGGGTAAAATAGATTAGAAAAGCTGTAAGAAGTTGTACAAGATTTAGTCATCGAAGTGTTCCATTATCAATTTTACATTAATCATTTTCCATTAATAAAGATATGCAACCAATTCCCATAAAAACCACCGTAGTTGGCTCGTGGCCATTTCCGAGTTGGCTTGAATTTGCCTCCGAAAATTTAGATAAATTCGGCCCAGCCGACATCAACGAAATGATAGAAGATGCGGTTGTAAATGCCATTCACGACCAAGTTACGGCTGGTCTTGATGTAATTACCGATGGGGAACAAACCCGTCTTGATTTTAATCTATCGTTTTACGGTTTTATCAAAGGACTTCAACCCAACCACGAAGAAACCAGAAAATTTGGCCCACCCGCTCACGACCAGCGTGGCAAACACACCATTATCGAAGCCCTAACTGCTCCAAAAGGCTTGGGCGTAGTAGAGGAGTTCAAACGATTGAAAAGGCTTGCTCCCGAAGGAAAAATCTTGAAAGCATCCATTCCTGGCCCATACACACTTTCGGGGCGAATGTTAGCGGGCGAAATCTACAAAGACCGTTGGGAAATTACCGAAGTATTATTGCCGATTGTAGCCAAAGAATTAGAAGATTTAGTAGCCGCAGGAGCAAAAGAAATCTGCATTGATGAGCCTTCGATGTCGTGTTATGCCTATCGAGAAGATACTAAAAGGTTTGTCGATATTTTTAATCGAACCGTGAAAAATATTGTCGGTAAAACCCGCATCGGTACGCACTTATGTTTCGGAAATTATAAAGGGCGTTCGGTTGGAAAGAAAACAATTTTACCGATGTTACCCGATTTTTTAGATTTTACAGTCGATGAATTGCACACTGAAATGTGCGTACTAAACTTCGCTGAAGTGCATTTACTGGAACGTTTTGCCGAAAAAATGGACGTAGCCGTTGGCGTAATTGATGTCAAAAGTTACTACATCGAAACCGTAGAAGACGTGAGAGAACGCATCGAAAAATGCTTAAAATATGTCCCTGCCGAAAAACTGGCTGTTGCCCCCGATTGCGGAATGTCGCAAACGGCACGCTGGGCAACGAAACAAAAAATAGCCAATATGTGTACCGCAGCCAAACAAATGAGATAAAATGGCCTTAATCAAACCAAAACAAAAAGATAATGAACTATTGAACGACATCAAATCCTTCAATAGCCTGACTGGTTTCAAAGTTTGGTGGTTGGCACAGAGTGGTTTTCTGATAAAATGGCAAGAAAAATACCTGCTTTTCGACCCATATTTGTCAGATTCATTGAGCCTCAAATATCAAAAGACCGATAAGCCACACGTGCGTATGAGCGAGTTGGTTATTTCGCCCCAATCGCTTGATTTTATTGATATTGTTACCTCAAGCCACAACCACACTGACCATCTGGATGCTGAAACTTTAATACCGATTATTCAGAATAATGCCGATATAAAATTTATCATTCCAGAGGCAAATCGAGCGTTTGTTGCTGATAGAGTGAAGTGTGACTTGGATTTCCCGATTGGGCTAAACGACGGACTCAGTTTTGAGCATAAAGGATTCAAAATAACTGGAATTCCAGCAGCTCATAATACCGTCGAACGAAACGAAAAAGGTGAATGCAAATTTATGGGTTTCATTGCCGAATTTGGTGGGTTTTCGGTTTATCATTCAGGCGATACACTTTGGTTTGAGGGGTTGGAAGAAATTTTGAAACCGTATAACGTTGATGTTGCTTTTTTGCCAATCAATGGTAATAAACCCGAACGAAAAGTGGCAGGAAATCTGAGTGCTGATGAGGCTGCCAAACTTGGAAAAATCATTGGTGCGAAGCTTGTCATTCCGCATCATTATCATTTGTTTGAGTTTAATACCGAAGACCCAAAGCGTTTTGTTGAGGCCTGCGAATATTATCAAACAAACCATAAAGTCCTCGAAATGGGCGAAGGCATTGTTATCAATAAATAAAAATATTTATTCACCACGGAGTTTCACCATGAAAAAATAGCAATACGCTGTGAAACTCTGAGCTTTTTTACCCCGAGTAACCCCGTGGTAACTGTCTGGATATAATTTAGTTTTAACATTACTTACATCATAAAAATCATCTATTCATCAAACAATTTACAATAAAATCATGGCAAAAGTATGTATTCTTGGTGGCGGGTTTATCGGACGATTCTATGCCGATTCACTTCATGGGCAACGTGGACGTGACCGAGTTTCGGTAGTCTATGCTCGGCGTGAAGAAACCGCCATTCGTTTCGCTACCGATTATGCTGTTCCGCATTATTTTACCGATATGGAAGAGGCCATTAAACACTCCGAAACTGAAGTGGTGGTAATTGCCTTACCCAATAATTTACACGAAACGGCCGTAAATCTTTGCGTAAAACACAAAAAAGCGGTGCTTTGCACAAAGCCACTCGGACGCAACGCCGAAGAAGCCCTCCGAATGACCAAAGCCTGTGAAGAAGCGGGCGTTTTTGCAGGATATTTGGAAGATTTGTGTTACACACCGAAATTTATGAAGTCATTGACGAGTGTAAAAAACGGAGCGATTGGACGAATTTTATGGTCAAAATCTCGGGAAACGCACCCTGGGCCGCACTCCGATTGGTTCTGGGATATTAATATGGCAGGTGGTGGAGCAATCTTAGACTTGGGTTGTCATTGCATAGAAATTGCCCGAAATTTCATCGGAAAAGATATCAAACCCGTAGAAGTAATGTGCTGGGCTGATACCCAAGTAAAACCTATTGATGCCGAAGACCACGCGATAGGGCTCGTAAAATACGAAAACGGTGCCATCGGGCAATTTGAAGTCTCGTGGACTTTCAGAGGTGGTATGGATTTACGAGATGAAGTCATGGGAACCGAAGGAACGATTTGGATAAATTCATTTCTACGAACAGGTTTTGAGATGTTTACGAGCGGAGCAGGCGAAGGGGGCTACGTAGCCGAAAAAGCTGAAAGTTCGAGTGGTTGGCAGTTTCCAGTTGGCGATGAAGCTCACGAACTCGGTTACACCAATATGTTTACCGATATGTTTAATGCCATGGAAAAAGGCACCGAACCCAACGAAACTTTCTACGATGGTTACGTTGTAAATGCCATCATTGATGCAGCCTACAAATCGGCTAAAACAAAACTTTGGGAGCCTGTTGTTTTACCCGAATGGCGTGGACAGGTTGGCGTGCAAAAACCATCAGTTTATAACGAATACGATGCTGACCATTGGTTTATCAAAGATGAAATTTTGCCTAATGGCGATAAGAAAGTTATCTTGAAAAAGAAAACAACAGGTGAAATTATCGAATTAGAAACTTGGAAATAAGCGATTCATTCGGTCGAGATATTGAAAGGAGCAAGTAGATTCTATTTGCTCCTTTTTTGTTCATAATGAAACACTTATGAATAGATTTTCGTTTAAAAACTAAATACTTGAATACCTTTGCTTTAATTATTTTAGTTGTTTTTTTAGATAAATATTCTTATAGTATTTTAAAAACAAAGTTTTTAGAGTTTCTAATACAAATACAATGCAACCAAATTTTATTTGGCAGCGTCTTTAACATACAAAAGCGTTGGAAACGAATAAAAAATGAAAAAATTATACATATATCTTTTTTTTGTTGGGCTGGTGCTGTGGAGCTGCGATAGCATCACAGACCTTCAGCCACAGCAGAATCTTGATGAAGCGATTCCAGTAGCTGCTATAAATGCCATTAAAACAAATTATCCCGAAGCAACCAAAGTACGTTTTACAACTATCGAAAGAAATAAGATATTTCAATCAGATTTTGATGTAAAAATTGAGCGAATGTCGGCGATTGTAAATAACGTAGGGGTAATTTCAGAAATGTATAAGCAGACAGGTGTTGTCAATTTGCCCGATAATATAAAGGCTTATCTTGAAGCCAATTATGCAGGAGGAAGCATTATCAATGTGTGTCAGCAGATAAATAAAGATGGAAAAGTAGAAGGTTACAAAGTTATTCTGAAAGATAAAGACGCCAAAAATATTACCTTGATTTTTGATGCGACAGGCACACTTATCATGAATGTTTCGGATACCCCGAACGGCGGTCCAGCAGGAATGCCACCTCCAAAACTTTATTTTATCGATAAAAGCGAGCTTCCGCAAGCTATTACAGTATTTTTAATAGCCAAACACGGCGACTATAAATGTATAAAAGTAGGAGTTGTCTTAGATGGTACAACCAAAAATTATTCAGTAGTTATCAGTCAAGATTTTACCACGTTTGATTATTTGTTTGATGAAAAAGGAAACATCTTGAAATCATCATCATTTGGGGTGAATGCTCCGAGTGGACGTTTTGAAGATAAACCAATTACAGTCAATGATTTAACAGCCAAAATCAAGGCATATCTTGATAAAGAATACAAAGGATGGCAGTTTGAAAGAGGCATCGCTTTTATTCAAAATGGAGTCATTCAAGTGTATAATATACTTATTACTTACGATAAAAAGCAGTACTCATTACAGTTCGATAAAGACGGTGATTTCTTGAAAAAAGAACAAGTTGGTGTAGGAGGAAATGACAATAAGGTAGAGGTGAAACTTATTTTCCCGAAAGATGTACCTGCTTCGATTGTAAATTATTTGGCATCAAAGCATAAAGACTACAAATATATTCAAACGGCTATCATTATTGATAAAACCAAAAAGACGTATTGGATAACTATTTTGAGTAATAACGATGTGTATGATTATACTTTCGATGAAAGTGGCAAACTTTTGAGTGTCAAGGAAATTGAAATGAAACTTCCTGACAATAAAATCTATGATAGGCCTCTCGACACCAAAGATATACCGAGCAATGCCAAAGCGTATTTGGATGTAAATTACAAAGGTTGGAT
>JALQYE010000269.1 GCA_023254245.1 Emticicia sp. | reverse complement strand
ATTTTGGCAAATAAGCTGGTGTTTTTGAGCTTTGGAGTAGTTTTTTGTTTGCGTTGAGCCAGAAGTCCATCAATAATCATGGCCGAAACCGTAGGAGGGAAGTACTTATTCCCCGCCGAAACACTCTCCAAAGCTTTCAAGATTTCTTCTTTGCTGGTATCTTTCAATAAATATCCCATTGCTCCATTCTCGACTGACGTAACCATGTATTCGGGGTTATTGTGCATCGAGAAAATGAGTGATTTCGTAGCAGGATGTTTATCAGAAAGGATTTTTGCTACTTCAAAACCCGACATTTGAGGCATGGTGAGGTCGAGCAAAACGATGCTTGGCTTTAGCGTTTTTACTTTTTCTATGGCTTCTAAACCATCGGAAGCTTCGCCAACAATCTCGATATTTGGTTCTTCTTCAAGTAGATTCTGAATCCCCTTTCGTACTACCGCATGGTCATCTACGATAAGTAACTTAATTTTGTTTGTCATTATATTGTTTTGTTTAGTTGATGCAAATAATAGGTTGTGGTAGATTAACTGTTTCGATGAACTGCCTTTATTTCATCATTTATAAGCGGAATTTTAACAAAAACGCTTGTGCCTTTTCCTGTTTCAGAATCAATCTTTATCGTTCCGTTGAGAAGCCTAACACGGGTTTGTAAGTTACCCAAACCGTTTCCCCCAAATCGGCTTTTTTTCGTTTTTTTCATGTCAAAGCCTTTGCCGTCGTCAATCACCGAAAGGGTAATATATTTATTCTTTTCGTTTGATAAAGTTATCGACACCTTCTGGGCTTTGGCGTGTTTCATAATGTTATTGAGTGTTTCTTGCGTAATTCTATACAAGTTATTCTCAATTTTGTTAGGAATCGTTATGTTTTCGGTCAAATCATTGAATGTGGCTCGAAAATCAGCACCTTTGGCAGTTCGTTCGAGCAGCAACCTGATGGCCGATGAAAGTCCAAAATCTGTCAGCACCGAAGGCATTAGATTAAACGAAACCGTACGAGTAGCTTCAATGGTATCATCAATCAATTTTTGGTGTTCTTCAAACGACTTTCGTTGTTTTTCATTCACAAAGGGCAAACTTTTCAGTTGCTCACTATCGAGTTTGAGGCCAGTAAGCATTTGCCCAATGCCATCGTGCAATTCACGAGCCAGTCGTTTGCGTTCTTCTTCTTGGCCTTCGAGCAGAGCCGTTGAGCGTACGTTGTCTTCTTTTCGTATTAAAATAAACTTTTCTTCGGTTGCTTTTACTAAATCTTTTTGAGTCGAAATTAGTTGTTCGTTGGTTTCTTCGAGTTGTTGATTTTTGGTTTGTAATTCATTTTCCGATTCTTTAATTCTGAGAATAACTTCTTGCACGTACCTTACAAGCGGAATAAATATCAAAAAAGCCTCAAGCACAAGCGTTAAAATCGTAAATCCGAAAAGTATAAACTCGATTCGCTTGACATTCTCTACTCTTTCTTTGGCTTCAACATCATACTGCGATACAATTTTGTCCATGATTTTCAAAAAATCACGTTCGTTTGTAAGCATATTCTTAATAATGTTGTGGCTGATTTGAGTTGCATAGTTGTTTTGAGCAACACTATAGGCATTGATACTGATTATCTGAAACTTTGGTTCTATTTCATTAAATAACTTCGCAATGGCTTTACTATTCTTCACGAAATAGGTTTTCTCCAAAATCAATTTTCCGTTTTTTAGTCCATAATGGCATTTTACCCAAAGATTGAGTGTTTCGCTGAAATCATTTTCGTAGAACTGTGCTTCTTCGACATACTGCGTTTTGTTAGTTAACAAGATAGCCATTTTGCATAATTTTTGGCTTAGCATACGCTGTCTACCCGCTAAATTGACAACGTGGGCATCATCGCTCGATTCGTTGAGCGAACGCTGAATTAGCATTTGCCCAAACAACGAAAGCAGTGCCACCACAAAGAGTGCCACCATATAAAGGCGTGTTAATCGCTGCGATACTTGCTTGTCGAGATTTTGCATTCTGAAAAATTAAAGCATTTTTTTTGAACTAACAAGCCAGCATTCAAAGTTCTTTGTTATATTAAAGTTTTTGTTTCTTTTGTACTATTTGTATTTTAAGTAATTTTACTCATTTTGTATTTTATTGATATTTGTTTGTCTAAAAATAACTAATTTAAAATTTTCTTTGGTTAAAATATGTTTCAGGCAAATATTAACCTTACTTTTATAACATGAAATATATGGCTACGACCGTATTATTTTTTATTTTAGGGTTTTTATACCTACTAAATCCACCCTTTTTACTTCTAAACATTAATACTCAAAAATTATGCACTCTAAGCTAACACTCGTGGGGGCGGGTCCGGGCGACAGCGAACTCATCACATTAAAAGCCATCAAGGCTCTGCAAAGTGCAGATGTAGTATTATACGATGCTCTTGCTAATGATTCTTTGCTCGAATACGCACCAAAAGAAGCCGTAAAAATCAATGTAGGAAAACGTAAAGGTCAGCATTCGTTCAAGCAAGATGAAATCAATCATTTAATAGTGTCGTTGGCACTCGAACACGGCCATGTAGTGCGACTAAAAGGCGGCGACCCTTTTGTTTTTGGGCGTGGCTACGAAGAATTAGAACACGCCAAAGCCTTTGATATTTCGACTGAGGTGATTCCTGGCGTTTCGAGTTCGATTGGGGTGGCAGCAGCTGTTCAGATTCCGATTACGCACCGAGATATTGCCCGAAGTTTTTGGGTAGTTACGGGCCATACAAGCGATGGCAGCTTACCCAAAGACCTCGAATTGGCAGCACAATCAACTGCTACGGTGGTGGTTTTGATGGGAATGAGTAAATTAGCCGAAATTGCAGCTATTTTTGAGAAACACGGCAAAGCCAGCGTGCCAGTAGCGATTATTCAGAATGGAACAACGGGCGAGCAAAAATCGGTTTTCGGGCAAGTACGAGATATTGTCGAAAAAGTTAACGAATCGAAAGTGAGTAATCCTGCGGTAATTATCGTAGGCGAAGTTGTTGGTTTACATCCCGACTATGTGGAGGCCTATGTAGCCAGCATGAATTTGTAATTATATATAAGGTATAGTATATACACCAACGTGCCATTCCGTTTATTGGAGTGGCATTTTTTGTTTCTATTGATTTGAGTGTTAATCCTTATCTTTATTAGAGTTATGTTTTGAGAAATTGAAAAATTAAAAGTGTAAAAATTGGAAATATAGGTTTTGAAAATTGCATAAAATGAAAAATAAAATTGTATTTTTCCGAAAACAAGTTTTAAAATTAGAAGAAGTTTAAGTGAAAATTGTAAAAATGCCAAAAATATGTTGTTTTTGGTTTTGAGTATAAAATATTATTTTCTACATTTGAATAAGCAATAATAAAAACAACATTATTAAGTATAAATAACCAAAGAAAATTTTGATAGTGGGGGCTATCAAGAAATTAATTAAAAGTACTAATCTATTAATTTTAAAACTTCAACGACAATGCAAACGTAGGGAAAACAATCAAGAAACTTAAAAAATCGGGGAGAGGTGAAGTGGGGGCTTCGTCTTGGGCCAAACAAAAAACCGACTTGACATGGGGGTGTCAAATCGGCTAACGAATCGCAGAACGTAGGTATTCATTCACAATTCAATTCAAAACAAATGAAAAAAAATCTATTTCGCAAGTTTGGGCTTGCAATTTTCTTCGCTGTTTCTTTTTTCAAAGCATCTTACTCTCAATTTTCATTAATCGGTCAAGTTAGAACTCGTACAGAGGTACGTGATGGATTGGGCAACCTTGCATCTCTTGGTACAAAATACTCAGCTTTCACATCGCAACGTACTCGATTAACGTTTGGTTACAAATGGGATAGAGTAACTTTCGGTATGGCCGTGCAAGATGTGCGTGTGTGGGGGCAAGATGCCTCTTCAATCTCAAATGCCGATGGTGGCAAGTTTGGCGTACACGAAGCATGGGCTGAAATCGTATTGGCTAATTCGGCCGATACAACGGTTAAATTTAAACCCATTCAGAACCTTTCATTAAAAATTGGTCGTCAAGAATTAGTTTATGATGATGTGCGTCTATTGGGTAATCTTGATTGGTTACAACAGGCACGCCGCTTTGATGCCGCTTTGCTCAAAGCACAGCATTTGGGTTGGGCATTAGATTTAGGAGCAGGTTTTAATCAAAATGGTGATGCTTTTGG
>JALQYE010000268.1 GCA_023254245.1 Emticicia sp. | reverse complement strand
CTTCAAAGGTAAAGAAGGAATTGCAACTACCATCGGGCATTCGCCGATTACGGCGTTGGTTAATCCGAGTGCAGGCTCGAGAAATGCTATCGGAGAATCACTATCCAATATTGTATTTGCCCCTCTCAAAGACGGACTTCAATCAGTATCCCTTTCTGCCAATTGGATGTGGGCATGTAAAAACCCTGGAGAAGATGCCAAATTATACGAAGCCGTAGAAGCTTGCTCGGATTTTGCAATTGCTTTAGGAATTAATATTCCAACTGGGAAGGATTCCCTTTCTATGAAACAAAAATATCCAAATCAAGAAGTAATTGCTCCAGGAACTGTCATTATTTCGGCAGCAGGCAATTGTTCGGATATTACAAAAGTAATCGAGCCTGTTTTACAGAAAAACGGTAAAGCAATCTATTACATCAATTTATCACAAGATAGCTTTAAATTGGGAGGTAGTTCTTTTGCCCAAACATTAAATAAAATAGGCAATAACGTACCTACCATCACCAATGCAGATTTCTTCAAAAAAGCATTTAACTTAATCCAAGAGCTAATTATTGCTGGAAAAATTGATGCTGGTCACGATATCGGAAGTGGTGGATTGATTACAACAATTTTAGAGATGTGCTTTGCAGAAAATAATCTCGGAGCAAACATCGACCTATCGGTTTTTGAAGAAAAAGATATTATCAAAATTTTATTTGCAGAAAATATCGGTCTCGTGCTACAGGCAGATGAAAGCATAGAAAGTGAGTTTGCCAATCATCAACTCGAATTATTCAAAATAGGTTTTGTGACAGACAAACCACAAGTTCAAATCAATGATATATCTTTTGATATCAATTCTCTACGAGATATTTGGTTTAAAACTTCCTATTTACTCGATAAAAAGCAGACACACAATGGCATGGCGGAAGAGAGATATGCCAATTATAAAAACCAATCATTGAGTTATCAGTTTCCAACGGCATTTGATGGAAAAAAACCACTTATTGATTCCACCAAGCCTCGCCCGAAAGCTGCAATTATTCGAGAAAAAGGTAGTAATTCGGAAAGAGAAATGGCAAATGCTATGTATTTGGCAGGTTTTGATGTAAAAGATGTACATATGACAGACCTGATTAGCGGAAGAGAAACTTTAGAGGATATTCAGTTTATTGGAGCTGTGGGAGGCTTCTCAAATTCAGATGTGTTGGGGTCTGCCAAAGGCTGGGCAGGTGCTTTTCTTTACAATGAAAAAGCAAATACTGCTCTAAGAAATTTCTTCAAGAGAGAGGATACTCTTTCGGTGGGGATTTGTAATGGATGCCAATTGCTGATGGAATTAGAGTTGATTAATCCAGAGCATGAAATTCATGGAAAAATGAAGCATAATCTATCGCATAAACACGAGAGTATTTTTACTTCTGTCAGGATTCAGAAAAACAATTCGGTCATGCTCTCTTCGCTCGAAGGTGCTACTTTGGGTGTATGGGTATCGCATGGCGAAGGTAAATTCGACCTTCCTTATGAAGAAGAAAAATATAATATTGTGGGTAAATATGGCTATGAGCAATACCCTGCCAATCCAAATGGTTCGGACTATAATACAGCGATGATGTGCGACAATACTGGCCGACATTTGGTCATGATGCCACATATCGAGCGTTCTACCTTCCCATGGAATTGGGCGTATTATCCTAAAAATAGAAAACAGGATGAGGTGAGTCCTTGGCTACAAGCTTTTGTCAATGCTCGACTATGGGTTGAACAACATCAATAAAATCATACATTTTAATCATTTCTTTGATAAAATAATCTACAATGTAGTATTTGTAGATTATTTTTTTTCAATTTTGCATAAAAAATACTCAAAACCTATCAACCTATGAAACCACAAAAGACCTATTTTTGGCTACTATTTTTTGTAGCTATTTCATCACTAAAGGCACAAGATGCCTGGAAATTAACTGCCGATAAGATAGACCCCAACCACTATTTTGGCGAAACTACAGCAAACGGCATGATTGGCATCGTTTCGTCTCCAGACCCATTACGAGTAAAGGAAATTGTACTCAATGGAGCTTTTGACACCTACGGAAGAGGTCGTGTAGGAAATATTATGAAAGTATTTGAGTTTGCCAATATGGAACTGATTGTCGATAATAAGATGGTGAATAGAACTAATATTCAGCAATTCAAGCAATCTTTGGATTTGAGCAATGCTATTTTCACTACATCCTTTGACATGGGTAATGATGTCGCAGTAACACAGGAAGTGATTTCCCTCCGACATCTACCACACACAGCACTTATCAATGTAGAAATTAAAGCTAAAAAAGATGTCGAAATTACACCAATCAGCATCATGCAAACACCTGATATGCTGAGAGATGTAAAAAATTTCTACCATCTTATCGACAGACCCCACGCTCTCATTCCTCTGATGACTTCGGTGGCAAAAACCCCTACAGGAAAATTGACTATTGCCGCTTCTAATTCCTTTTTATTCAACGAAAAACATGGCGAAGAACCAAGAATTGTGCATGAAGAGTGGGATAACGGCATGCACCGCATGAAATTCACTAAAAAATTAAAAGCGGGCGAAATTTATAAATTTTCTGTCGTAGGGTCGGTCATTTCGACTGCCCACGTACCCGATCCACACAATGAAGCAGAAAGACTAACAATCTTTGCTGCCTTAGAAAAAAAAGATAGACTCATGAAACGTCACCTTGAAGCATGGGCAAAATTGTGGGAATCAGATATAATTATTGAGGGAGATGCAGAAGCTCAGCGAGCTGCACATGCTGCCCTCTATCATTTGTACGCATTCTGTAGAGAAGGACAAGCCTATAGTCTTTCTCCCATGGGCTTATCAGGTTTGGGATACAATGGTCATGTATTTTGGGATACCGAATTATGGATGTACCCTCCATTATTGATTATGAAGCCCGAAATTGCTAAATCGATTCTCGAATACCGTTTTCAACGTTTAGAAGTAGCCAAAGCCAATGCTAAAGTTCATGGCTATCAAGGAGCAATGTTTCCTTGGGAATCCGATGACTCTGGACAAGAATCTACTCCAGTTTGGGCATTAACAGGACCTTTTCAACACCATATCTCAGGAGATATTGCCTTTGCGTTTTGGAAATATTACCAAGTAACCAAAGATAAAACCTTTCTTCAAGAAAGAGCTTATCCTATTTTGAAAGAAGTAGCCGATTTTTGGACCAGCAGAGCAGAAAAAGGAATTGATGGCAAATACCACATTATCAATGTAGTGTGTGCGGATGAGTGGGCAGAAAATGTAGATGATAATGCGTTTACTAATGGTGTTGCTAAAGAAGTTCTTGGTTATGCCAATCAGGCGGCAATGTTATTGGGCTTGCCTGAAAATAGACAGTGGAAAGAGGTTCAGGAAGGGCTAGTAATTTTGAAGTTTCCGGATGGGACTACCCGAGAACACGCCTCCTACAACGGGGAAATTATCAAGCAAGGCGATGTCAATTTATTAGCTTATCCGCTCAAACAAGTTACGGATATCAATCACATCAAAAAAGATCTTCAATTTTATTGGAATGTCTTAGCAGATAATCAACCTGGCAGAAAAGGACAAAGCCCAGCAATGGCACAAGCTATTTTTTCGATATTAAATGCAAGACTCGGCAATACAGCAATTGCCTATCAACAATATTTGGAAAGTTATCAATCGAACCAGATACCACCATTTGGAGTTTTGGCAGAAACAGCAGGAGGTACTAACCCCTATTTTAGTACAGGTGCAGGGGGATATTTACAGACCCTCATCAATGGTTTCGGAGGATTAGATATTACAGATGCTGGAATTATGCAATTAAAAGTAAAACTACCCGACCATTGGAAATCCCTGACAATCAAGGGAGTAGGAGTAGAGAAAAAGACTTATAGTGTTAAATAAAGCATTATTGCCTCCCTTATGGGGAGGCAATAAAATTATTAACTTTTTTCAATTTCCATATCAAACCAATGCTTGGTGTAATATTTCAATTGGATGAAGGGCTTTTCTGCCTGTTCCGTCATGAATTTGATGGCGACAGCTGGTTCCAGGAGCGGCAATAATTACTTCTTCAGCTTGTTGGCGAATTGTAGGAAATAATACCATCTCCCCTATTTTCATAGATAATTCATAATGTTCTTTTTCATAACCAAACGACTAATATGTAACAATCATTCGATATTACCAAGTCCTACTTATATACA
>JALQYE010000267.1 GCA_023254245.1 Emticicia sp. | reverse complement strand
GTTGAGATAACGTTTTTGGTGTTTACCATTCCGCCATAGAAATAAGCTAAACCAGGGGTCATGATTAATACCAAAGCTGTACTAACTAACATCCAAGCAGTATCGCCTGAGTTAATTCCTTCTGTAACGATTGTTGAAGGCACCGCAGGAAGCAACAACGCAACTACGGCAAGCACTAACAAAATAATCAGGGGAAGCGGATTTTTACGCATAGTGATTTGAGGTTTAAATGTTGTACAAAAAATAAGTATAAAGTTTAGGTTTAGAACTAATTAGAATTTGAAGATTAGAGCTCCACCGAAAGTAGATTGAGAGTCTTTAGTATATTTACCATCTTTATCTTCAAACTGAGCCATTCCAGCTTTCGATTTTGCGTAGCTATCAATACGGAACTCTGGCTTGAATAATAAATTATCAGAAATAATAACGTTTCCTGTCAATGTAAATGAATTTACAGATGTTCCGTTTCCTTCACGGTTTTTCAATGCTCTGATACCTGATTTATTATCGAAGTATTCGTAACGAACACCTAAGCCAAATTTATCCGATAATGAAGCTTGTGCATAAACAGCAGCACCACCCCAGTTTAATTTATCTTGTGAACCATAAGCGGCATTAACACCCAACAAGAATTTTTCAGTGATTTGGTATGAAGTTGTTAAATCAAATAATGAATAGTATGATTTTGAATCAACACCTTCATCACTACCAATCCAGTTTACATATAAATTCCAACCTTCCGCAGGAGAAACATAGAATTGTGCCATTGTTCCGAGTTTGCTATTATTATCATCTTTTGAGTCAATACCATTAACTAAACCAAAAGTCAATGAAGATTTAGCTGAAGTTGCAACCGTAGCCTTCAAACCTGTATGGTAGAATGGACCATTATTGAAAAGGTTTGATAATGAGTAATTATAATTAACTGGAGCATCAATCACTTCATAACCGATGTGAGTACCCCACTGACCAGCCGTTATCGATAATTTGTCAGTTGCTTTCCAAGTCAAGTATGCTTGTTTGATAGCAAGGGCAGTTCCTGTTGCTTCTTTGCCACCTACCAAAACACGGCCCAAAGCATTACCATAATTACCTAAGTCGCCGTGGTTACCGAATGTTAAATCAATAACTCCATCAACTTTGTCAGTAGAGTAAGTCATTTTTGTTTGAGCCAAACCGACTTGGAATTGTCCAACCTTTTGGTCGAATGCTCTTTCGTATCCCGATGCTCCTAAATTTGATTTTGATTTTGGTGCGTTGAAGTTTCCGAAGAAATAAGTATCAACGTATCCAGAAAATGTGAAAGGATTTTTCTTTTCTTCTGATTTTGTTGTGGCATCTTGAGCAAATACGCTTACTACTGCAAGCAATGAAAGTACGGTAAAAATTGATTTTCTCATAATTTTCTTTGGTTTAATTAATCATTGGTTAGATTTAATTCTAATGCAAATCTTCTATAAAAATTAATTAAATCCAAATTTTAAGTATAAAAAAATCTAATATTTTTAAAAATTTTACATAAAACACAAAATATATGTTCAAAAATTAAACTATTTATAAAAATAATTATATTTTACATTAAAACGAATATTATTTTGACTTTTATTAATTTTAACAAATTATATTCTGAAATACAATTTATTCTTACTATTGTACAATTTCAAGAAATAGACATAAAAAAGCCCCAAATTAGAATAACTAATTTGGGGCTGCTTATTTAGTATTATATACTTACTCCTACTACTCAATTATGCCACGGCATTAGGCCTCAGCATGTAGCCATGCTTTTTTAGCTAATAGAGTTTCGTTGTCTTCTACATGGTCAGGGTCAGGCACACAGCAATCTACTGGACAAACCGCTGCACATTGTGGTTCTTCATGAAAACCATGACACTCTGTACATTTGTCAGAAACAATATAATAGAATTCGTCAGAAACTGGAGCCATCGGGTCTTTTCCACCAATCACGGTCCCATCTTCTAATTCTACTTCTGTGAGTTTTGTTCCACCAGACCAAGTCCATTCTACACCACCTTCATAAATGGCTGTATTTGGGCATTCTGGTTCGCATGCACCACAATTGATACACTCGTCAGTTATAATGATTGCCATACTCTCTCTATGTATTTAATAGTTTACTAAACTTTAAACAAATATAAGGCTTCAAAGTTTCAGTTTACTTGTATTTTTGTAAGATTTTATAAACGAGCAATAATTTTCTAAAAATAATGCAATATAAAAAACATATTATTACATTTTCAAGATTAGGAGACTTCATCCTCCAAAATTTAAACGAAGAACCACTAAAGCCGCTATTTTCAGCGGCAAGAAATGAGAACGGTTGGTTTACAGAAGATAACGTAAGGCTGGCTGTAGAAAATATTGCCAAAATTTATTTGAATAAAAACGCTCTCGAAAAATTTGCTGATAAATATATCATTTCAGAAAACCACAATCCGAAGAAAATCGGTATTGTCATGGCTGGAAATATTCCCGCAGTGGGTTTTCATGATTTACTTTGTACGGTCTTATCTGGAAATATCGCATTGATTAAGCTTAGTTCGAGCGATACCGCAACAATAATATTTCTAATCAATAAACTTTTTGAATTAGACTCATCATTGAAAGAAGTGATTAGAATTGCTCAAAGATTAAACGATGCCGATGCTCTTATTGCCACTGGGAGTGATAACACAGCCAAGCACTTTGAGTATTATTTTGCATCAAAACCACGAATTATACGTAGAAACCGCACATCGGTTGCTATTATTAATGGTAATGAAACTCGTAGTGAATTGGCCGATTTAGGCAATGATATTTTTCAATACTTTGGATTGGGTTGTAGAAATGTCTCTAAACTGTATGTACCTGTTGGATATAAGTTTGATAAATTTTATGAATCAATCGAGTATTGGAGCACCATTCGTTTGCACCATAAATACAATAATAATTATGACTATAATAAATCTATTTATTTAGTCAATCGAGTGCCACATTTTGATAATGGATTTTTAATTTTGAAAGAAGATGAGGCATTGGTTTCACCAATTTCAGTTTGCTATTATGAAACCTATGAAAATGAAACACATTTAGCTCAACTATTAGCAGAAAATGCCGAGAAAATTCAGTGTACGGTTTCAACCGATGCTAAATTTGAAAATAGTTTCAGATTTGGCGAAGCACAAGTACCAAAACTTGAAGACTTTGCAGATGGAATTGATACGATGGAGTTTTTAATGAGATTGTAGCATCAAGGAGGCCTTCGTAAAGCGAAGAACCCAGCCGAAGGCTTCCTTCAATTAAATTTCAATTTACTATTTTTCAAGCATTTCATGGCTTTTTCTAAACCACTGATTGTAAGCGGAAACATTCGATTATCTGACCATTTTCTGATTTCTTGAATCGTGTGGGTATATTGCCAATAGCCATCATTAATTGGGTTTAACCAAATCAAGTTCGGGAATTTATCTTTGAATCTTTCGAGCCAAACCGTGCCAGCTTCCGCATTAAAATGTTCGACACTACCCCGTGGTTCGGCTAATTCCCACGGCGACATCGACGCATCACCCACAAAAATCACCTTGTAATCTTTATTGTATTTATTCAATACATCCCAAGTAGAAATTTTATCTTCATAGCGGCGGTTATTATCTTTCCAGAGATTTTCGTACACACAATTATGAAAGTAATAAAACTCTAAATTTTTGAACTGATGTTTGGCAGAAGAAAAAAGCATCGAACATTCTTCTACAAAATCATCCATTGAACCTCCAACATCAAGCAATAATAATATCTTTACTCGATTTTGCTTCGAGGCCTGCATTTTTATATCCAAAAAACCAGCATTATTACAAGTTCGGTCGATGGTTTCATCAAGATTTAGTTCATCTTCAACGCCTTCACGAGTCAAGATTCTTAAAAGTCTCAAAGCCATTTGGGTATTACGGGTGTTTAGCTCCAGATTATCATCATAGTTCTTGAATTCACGTTTATCCCAAACTTTAGTGGCATTTTTTCCACCCCCCTTACCTCCAATTCGAAGTCCAGCTGGATTATACCCTCCGTTCCCAAACGGTGAGGTTCCACCAGTTCCAACCCACTTAGTACCACCTTCGTGGCGTTCTTTTTGTTCTTCAATTGTTTTTCGTAACCTTTCGAGCAACTCATCTAAACCACCAGCGGCCTTAATTGCTTCTTTTTCCTCTTCCGATAATTCATTTAAAAGCTTTTGAATCAACCAACTATCTTCA
>JALQYE010000266.1 GCA_023254245.1 Emticicia sp. | reverse complement strand
TTCGATTCCGAGTTTTTTTCCTCTTTTTCGAACATAATGAGCAAAAAGGCATTCATAAGTGTCGAACAAATCAGCTATTCTAAGTTTAGTCGGGTCGATTTTTCCACCTGCACCCATCGAACTCACAATTTTCTGTCCTTTTTCGTAAGCGGTTGAGAGTAAAGTTAGTTTTGGAGTGACGCTATCAATGCAATCCATCACATAATCAAATTTTGTTTCGAGAATCTCTTTGCATTTATCGGGCGTTAGAAATTCTTTTACTACGTGTAATTTCAATTCTGGATTGATTGCCATCAGGCGTTCGGCCATAATATCGGCTTTTGAAACACCGTGATTGGTAGCAAGGGCAGGTAATTGACGGTTTCGGTTAGTGGGGTCAACTACATCACCATCAACGATTGTCATTTCGCCCACACCTGAGCGACAAATATATTCGGCGGCAAATGAGCCTACACCGCCCAGTCCTACAACTAAAACATGGGCATTTTGGAGTTGGTCGATTCCTTCTTTACCAACTAATAATTCGGAGCGAGAGAGCCAAGCGGGCATTGTTTATTTAATAATTTTTGATTGAGCGAACAAAAATGTGGAATTATAAGCACCACATTTAAGAACAGATTTCTAAATAATTTGCAAAAATAGTATCAATGATTTTATCTAAAGGCATTTTTAGAATAAAAGATGCTTTTTCGTAGATTTCGTGAATTGAAATATTTTTATCATCGGTTTCAAAAAAAAGTTTTTCGAGCGGGATTTGAGGCAAAAGATGGGCCGCATTTGAATTATCATTGAGTAAAGCTGCTCCGAGCGAAATATGAAATCCACGCTCAAGAATGGCTTGTGCAATATGAAAGTTATTATTGAAACCATGCAAAATCATGGGGACTTTCGGGCGAACGATTTTTTTAATAGAAATTAATTCGTTGAAACATTTGACACAATGTATAATAAGTGGTTTTTTGACCTCTTCGGCAATCCGAATTTGTTTGATAAAGACCTCTTCTTGCAGAGGTAAGGCTGCACCTTTTAGTCGGTCAAGGCCACATTCGCCGATGAGCTTAATGTCTGGATACTTGGCAAGTTTAGCGAGTTTTTCCAATTGAGCTTTTTGGTTGCTTTGGTTGATATACCAAGGATGAATACCTGCCGAAAGCCATGTACTTGGTACATCTTCATCAGGGAATGTCTCTAAGGCTTCATCAGACTCAGGAATGATTAGGTTATAAATTATTTGCTGGCTATCTTGTTTTTCAGGATTATGGGTATGTATATTTATGAGCATAAATGCAATACGTGTATGTTTGAATGATTGAATAGTACAAATATATCCTATCATTCATTCATTCGCTCATTCAAAATCAGATTTTATATGAATATTAAGTGTGTGCCTTTCTACGACTTGAGTTTAGATGAATTATATGCTATTATGGTTTTACGACAAGAAGTATTTGTAGTAGAACAAAATTGCCCATTTGTAGATGCCGATGGCAAAGACCAATTGGCGTGGCATTTTATGGTTTTTGATGAAAATAATAAATTGGCAGCTTATACACGGCTTTTTGGCAAGAGTATTTATTATGAAGGCTATACGTCAATTGGTAGGGTCGTCACATCTTCACATGCACGTGGCGGAGGCATTGGTAAATTATTGATGCAGAAATCAATCGAAAAAACAATAGAATTGTTTGGTAATGAGCCAATTAAGATTGGAGCTCAAAGTTATTTAAAGAAATTTTATCAGTCACTTGGTTTTGAATTGACTGGACATGATTACGTAGAAGATGGTATCGACCATACTTATATGACCCTCGACTTCGCTCGGGTACCGTAATTTTCACAGTTCTAAAACTTTTGTTGCCTGAGCGGAGTCGAAGGCCACAATTGGCTATTGATGAACTAATTTTTTGGTAATTCGTTTGGTATTTGATTCAATGATTAAATATTTTATTCCGCTTACGACTTCGTTTTCGGGCAACTCAATGTGAAAATCATTATTGCCAATTTGGAGTATTTCGTTTCCTTCAAAAATTATTTTCCCAAGATTATCTGTTAATCTAATTTTAGCCTTTTCGACGGAAAGAGATTGAATATTAATATTTATTCGCTCCAGAAATGGATTTGGGAAGGCACTAATATTCATTTCTGCCATTTCTGGCTCATTGGCTGTTATTGCGAAATCGGTTTTTATATTATTATCAAGCCATTGTAGACGTTGGGTCAGAAAATTTCGCAGTTCGTTTACTTCTTGTTCCCAAGTACCAGCATAAGGTGTTGGTTGTGGCCAAACATAAGTGCCTAAAATGGGCCATTTCTGAAAATTACGAACGATTGGCTCTTTTAGAATATTCGTCAGCGTGTCAATGTGTTTGACGAGTCGGTCATTCTGTAAAGCTCCGTACTTTCGTTGAAAACTATATTCTTGCCCAAGTTCTTTTACATAAGCCGAGTCAGAGAGCATTCGTTCCCACCAGAATGGCACTTGCCAAAAGTCGTCAGGACAAGTGTAATTAAATCTATAGGCAAATCCGAATGGATTGTCTCCACTACAATAATTGCCATTACCGTAAGTAATGTCATAGTCCCAGGGTGGACCAGCTTTAATTTTACCTCCTTTACTATCTTTATCTTTATAGAAATAAGTGCTTATTCGGTAGCCATCAACGTTTTTTGAAAGTTCATTCAGTAAAAAAAGTTGGATAAAAGACTTCGTATCGAAATATTTTCGATAACCGTTGGTTTTATCTCGATAATTTTCTGATTGAAGTGCGTTTTCAGCATTGTCAACATAATTTTTTAAGTAAGTTCTTTGCTGCGAAGTTATTGTTTTGGGTGATTCATAGAGATAGGTCGTATAGTTGTTTGTGGCAAAGTAGTTAGGGTATTTCGAACGCCAACTTCCCAAATTAGCACCTGTATTTTTATCAGTTTTAAAAATATAACCGCCCGTAATATCATCACCAGTCAAATCAGTTTCTTTCAGATTGGCAATATTCACACGTCCTTCGTCTCGTTTGATTTTTTCCATGAAAACATATACGCCCATATACACATTATTGATAATTACCTCAACATATTGTGTACGAGAAGCATAAAGTCCCATTTCACGTGCTATTCGCATTGTGAGTACATTGTGCATGAAACTTTTTTCATTGTATGACGCAAATAATACCCAATCAGACTCCTTCGGCATTCCGAGTAGAGCCGCTGTTATCGATTCAGATTTCTCGTTCCAAAGTTCTATTCCCAAGCCTTTTTTGGGAAACATCTGCGAAGATGAACCTCGGTATTCGATACCCGCAAAACCATCGTAATGAGGTTTATCTGTTACATTATTAGTTTTACCTTGACCATTATAATAGATTTTAAAATCGGTTTTTATTTTGGGTTCATCATAAATAGTTGCTCCATTGGTGTTTATCACCACAATTGGAAGGGAAGAAGATGTGAGGAATTGTGCAAAAGTGTGTGGCAAATAACAAATGCTCAATAAAATAGTAAAGTACAGTTTTTTCATAGGCTTAAATACGGCTTGAACAAGTTGCGGACCTGTCCTATTGGTATCTGAAATTGGCTACTTTTAAGGTTGGGCCAGTATCTTTTCTTGATTCTAACGATTTTTGGATGGCACTTGGTACATTCGATAAGAAATCATATCCAGTTAAAGATTCTAAATCATCAATGCTGAGTCTATATTCTCCCCATTTTGTGCCTTCAACACTCTCTTTGTTAGGAATATTAACAGCAATAACACGGGTTTGGGCATCAACACGGGCAATGTCATTGCTACCCACTGGCAAGATTAAAATTACTTTCCAAAATGATTCGGGTACAACAACTTTCCCGTTATCGAGTGTGCTGGTTTTACCTCCATTGCTACCCGTTCCACCTTTTCCATATACACCAGCTACAATGTAAAGTTCATTTCCGGCAGCGGCAACTTTGCGTGAATACTCTTCTAAATCCGCCCAAAGTCCACGGTTATTGCTTGGTGCTTGAGGGGCGATATTGGTCATCAAAAAAGTTTCGTCATTATCTTCGTAGCTTCCATCACGGTCGTCAGATGGGCAAAGATGCCCACGGTCAAAACCCGAATTGGTATAGTCAGATGTAATAACTCTATACCACGAACTCGGAAGGGTGGGGTCAGGTCGGAAATTATCGGTTCGTTGGGTTGAGCCTTTCCATGCCATGCTGAGGTGCCAACTCACCCAATTAGCTGTACCTTTACTGCGATTATATGACAAAACGTACTGTTTTTTTATCAT
>JALQYE010000265.1 GCA_023254245.1 Emticicia sp. | reverse complement strand
GAATCTTTTGCTCCGATTTATACGCATTTGATGGCTAAAAATGCTCAGATTTCGTACGGAGAAGAAGAAAAAACGTGGCAAATGTTGCGTCGTGGACGTTACGTAGAATTTAATTTAGCTTGGGATAGAGGAACAAAATTTGGCCTTGAAACCAATGGTCGCACCGAGTCTATTCTGATGAGTTTGCCACCCGTTGCCAACTGGGTGTATGATTATAAACCCCAAGCAAATAGCCTCGAAGAGCGTACATTGAGCTTATTGAAAAAAGGAATTGATTGGATATAAGCTGGTGAATTAGTTACTGGTAAATTGCTATATTAAAATATGAAAGCCCTTCAAAATGATTTTTGAAGGGCTTTGTTTTTTCTTTCAATTTTACTGTTGACTTACGGACGATTGACCAGGGCCTAAATCCTACTTCACAGCCTGATAAACTCTCACATAGTCAACTTCCATTCGTTGTGGGAAAATGCTATCATCGATGCCTTTTTGGCCGCCCCAACCTCCGCCAATGGCTATATTCAATAAAATATGAAACTTTTTATCGAAAGGCCATTCTTTCCAATCATTGCTTGGTTTATTGAAGGTAAAGTAGGGTTTACCATCAAGTTCAATCGTGATTTTGTCGGGTAGCCATTCGCAGGCATACACATGAAAATTGTCTGATACATCACTTTCAGCCACTACGTTATTGCCTTTATTCGTTCCAATGCTGTGATTAAATGCTTTCGTATGGATATTTCCATGAATACGATTTTGGTCGAAACCTACGTGTTCGATGATGTCGATTTCGCCATTATCTGGCCAGTAGCTTGCTCCGTAGGTCTGTTCGGTGGCCAACATCCAAGCGGCAGGCCAAGTGCCACGTCCTTTCGGTAATTTTGCTTTTATTTCAATTCTGCCGTACAGAAAATCGCCTTTTCCTTTGCTTACCAAACGTGCCGAAGTGTATTCGTTGTTTTCGTATTTTTCTTTAAGTGCTTCAATGATTAATTTCCCATCTTCTACACGAGCATTTTTTAATTCTTTCGTATAATACTGTTTTTCTTGGTTTCCCCAGCCATTTCCGCCAATATCATAGCCCCATTTTTTGCTATCTGGCAGGCCTTTATAGTCAAACTCATCAGCCCAAACAGGTGTAGTTTTGTCGATTTTGTATTCGGATACAGGGCTTGGTGAAGGAACAACGATTGTATCTTCATTTGGTTTTGTTTGACAAGCTACATAAAGTAGCATGACTAAAACTGAGCTTACTGATAAGATTTGTTTTTGCATTGTTTTGTTAGGTTGAATTTTATTTTTGGTTGAGTAAGGTATCAATCATTAAAGAAAGTTCGTTTACCAAGTTTTCTTTGTTGCCACTGTAACCAATACTTTTGAAGCGAATTTTTCCATTTGAGTCAATTACGAATTTAGTTGGAATTCCCTCTACTTTATATTTAGCTACTAATTTACTATCAACATCTAAAAGTACAGTTAAATCATCATATTTTTTATCAGAAATTAGTTTCTTGACCTTCGATAAATAATCTTCATCATCTTCCAATGTATCAATAAATAAGAACTTCACCTTTGGGTTATCTTTATATTTTCTTTGCACTTCTTGCATTCCTGGCATTGATGCAATACAAGGCCCGCACCAAGTAGCCCAAAAATCAACAATTACAATCTTATCTCTTAGAGATGCTAAACTAACCATATTGCCCATTAGGTCTTTAAGTTCAAATTGTACCGCATCTTCTTCGAGCATGGTTGCTACCACCTCTTTTTTCTGTTTGGCTTTCATGGCGGTTTCAAGCGACGAAATATAATTACTTAAACCTTTTTTGCCGTGTTTCTTAATGTATATTTCTTTTAAAATCTCTTTTATTTTTTCGGTTGATTTTGCTTCTTTCATGAACAATTCACCCATTCTTTGTGCTTCTTCCAGATGTTTAGTTTGATAAGCCGATAGAATGAATCTTTCATTCACTTCAAATTGCGTATTTTCTATTTCTGCGGGTATTGCTTTTTTAAAAGCTTCGTAGGCTTCCTGTTTTTTTTCGAGTTTATCTAAAATATAACCATTGGTATCATAGTACGAATGAAGTGCAGCCGAGGTTCTTTTGTTATTATTTTGTTGATTTTCCAAGATTTGCAGTTCAATTGCTCTGTCGGAGAACTCTTTTGCTACATTTAACTCCCAATTAGCATCTGCCATTTTCCATGCAATAGAGTTATATGTATCTGCCCTTGATTCCCTTGATGCTGGAGATGGAATTAAGTATTTATCAATACTGTTTTTTAATTTGACAACTTCTCGTGTATAAATGTAAGAAGGTATAAGAGCATAGCCTAATTCTGCTAATAGATGTGAGTCTGGCATGTTCTTTTCGAAATCTTCAAATAGTCTCATCCGCTTTCCTGCATCTCGCTCCTGTATTATTTGGCTATACTTTTCAAACTGAGCAAAGTCTCCCTTAGGTGATTTTTCAATCAGAGCCTTAGCTATTGGAATTGCTTTATCCTTTTTCCCAATTTGTCGATAAAGATAGATGATGTTGCTCATCTCTGTCTCGCTGAGTGTTAGAGAACTCTCCAAACGACTATCTAACCCTTTTTCAATCAACTCTTTATCACCGTCTTTTTTTCGCTCAATGATAGTCCAAAAGTAGGGTATCCACTCTTGTTCTTTTAAGTCAGGAAATCTTGCAAAGTCTCTTTCATAAAGCTCGGCTTGCTCAGAATAATCATTTTTTAGATTGAAAGATGGATTATTGATTCCAATATTTTTAGCAATTGCCAAGCCTGCATAAGCTCCCTTTGTGGGTACATTATCTTTATTATGAATGAATACAAAATATCCATTCCCATTATTGTTGTCAACTTCATGGCTATTGGTATCTTCAAAAGCTATTAAAATACCAGACATACTATCATTACTGAAGGTAAACTCTCCTTTCCAAATATTATCATTCTTCGTCAAATCAATTGAAAATGGCTGTGATTGCATTGGAGTACGAGCCTTAAAATAAAAAGCATTTGCCTTAATAGTGTTTGATTTTAGAAGTGGGCTGTTTGTTGGATTAAAAAAGAATTGAACGGTTTCGCCAGATTTAGGCTTTTCATTTGAGAAAGTGACTTGTGCGTTTGAGCATAGCGATAACAGGAATACCGCCAAAAGTAAGCCAATGGATTTTTTCTTAGTAAATTTGAATTAAGTGGAAATGATTTAATAGCCAGTTTGCAAGAGAATATTTCTATCTTTTCGAAGACTCCCGAATAACAAGTTTTGAAGATAAAACTTTACTATCCAGTACTTTATTGTTTAGTTGTGCTAAAAGAAGCTCAGACGCCTCTAAGCCAATCTGACGGCTCTGACGTTGTACTGAACTAAGCGGCGGCCAGAAATACTGAGCAATCGGAGAATCATCGAAACCCACAAGGGCAATTTCTTGCGGAATTTTGATGTTTTGCTCTCTAATAACCGACATCGCACCGATGCAAACATGGTCGTTTACACCAAAAATGGCATCTGGTCTTTCGGATAAATCGAGTAGATATTTGGTTGGCTCGATGGCACTTTCAACTTCAAAATTAGTTGTACAAACTAAGGTTTCCTCTATTGGTAAATTATGTTTTAGCAAACAATCTCGGTAGCCGTTGAATCTATATTCTGAAACCGTCAGACCTTTCGGCCCACGCAAATGTGCAATTCTCTTACAACCAATTTCTATCAAATGCTGAGTAGCCATATAGGCTCCATCGTAGTCATCAACGATTACACCATTGGCCAGAGCGGCATCGTATTTTCGGTCGATATAAACCAATGGAATATCACGTCTGACTACCTTCTCTATATGCTCATAATGCCCACCATCGTAGGTTTCTTGTGAAATTGACAGAAAAATTCCATCAACTCGATTGGCCAATAGGCGTTCGATGTATTGCTTTTCGAGTTCGTAGCTTTCGTTGGTTACACAAATATTAAGCAGATAGCCGAGCGGCTGAAACGTAGATTGCAGTCCTTCGAGCATGGCCGACTCGTGGAAGTGATTGATATTGGGCAAAATAACCCCCAAGGTTTTTGACGATTTATTGAGTAAACTCAACGAAATGATGTTTCGCTGATAACCCATTTTTTCGGCATATTCTTGAATCGTCTTGCGGGTTTCTTCATTAATCACAGGGTTATCGTTCAATGCCCTTGAAACCGTCGAAGGTGAGCATTTAAACTTTCGTGCAATGTCTTTAATCGTGATTATTTGAGAGTTATCTTTCACAGCGGCCAAAATCCTTGTTAATCTTATTCGCAAAGGTATATTTTTGAATTAAATTTTTATGTTTTTTCGAGAAAAATTGAATAGAATGT
>JALQYE010000264.1 GCA_023254245.1 Emticicia sp. | reverse complement strand
GTTACTCGTTATTTCCCTAATTTCTGGATAAATATATTTATCATTTTTTTGATTTCGACGAGTTCTTTGCTAAGACTTTCATAATCAGTGGTTGATAAATAACTTAGTTCATAACAAAGCAGAAGTTGGTATTCTAATTCAGAAGCAGAGCCCATTGCAATAACTAAAAAGCGACAAAGTTCAGTATCTGAGTTTCTACCGCAACCTTCAGCGATATTTGTTGGAATTGATGTACATGAACGTCTAATTTGACTTGTAAGCCCATAGGTTTCTTCCTTTGGAAATCCTTTACTTACTTCAAAAATTTCCATTGATAAAGAAAATGCCTTTTTGTAAACAATTAAATCTTTAAATGACGACATTGATAGTATAGTTTTCGGTATACAATTGACAGTCTTGCAAGATGAATACTATTTTCATAGGTTTTAATACATGAACAACACAGTTTTCAGTAGATAATTGGTAGTCTCGTACCGCTGACGATAACTTTAAGTAAGTTTGATAATATGGTCAAGTTTGAATCTGCGAAAAGCAGAAAATCATGTTAACTCACTGAGGACTGAAAACTGCCCACTGAAGACTCCATTTACGCCACCGCCATTGCCCCCTCTTTCATTTTCTCGGCATTATCGGCCATACGAAGTTGCTCAATAAATCCACCGATTTCGCCTTCCATTACAGTTGGGAGATTATAAACTGTGTAGCCAATACGGTGGTCGGTTACACGACTTTGAGCATAATTATACGTACGGATTTTATCCGAACGGTCGCCATTTCCTACCAAACCCTTACGCTCGGCCGAAATAGCTTCGTTATGTTTGGCCATTTCCATTTCATAAAGTCTCGAACGAAGTACAGAAAGAGCTTTTTCACGGTTTTTGATTTGTGAACGCTCATCTTGACAAGAAACCGTTACACCCGTAGGAATATGCACCATACGAACGGCCGAATACGTGGTGTTTACTGACTGCCCACCTGCACCTGACGAACAGAAGGTGTCAATCCTTACATCGTTCATATTGATTGTCAAATCTACCTCATCGGCTTCGGGCAAAGCCGCCACCGTAGCGGCTGATGTATGTACACGTCCTTGTGATTCAGTAGCAGGCACGCGTTGCACACGATGAACGCCTGACTCATACTTCAATTTTCCGTAAACATCATCGCCTTCTACCTGCACGACAATTTCTTTGTAACCACCAGCCGTTCCTTCGTTATGGTCGAGGAGGGTCATTCTCCAACCTTGTTTTTCGATAAAACGTTGATACATTCTGAATAAATCACCAGCAAAAATTGAGGCTTCGTCACCACCCGTTCCTGCTCTGATTTCGAGAATCACGTTTTTGCTATCGTTCGGGTCTTTCGGAATCAGCATTTCTTTTAGAATTGCCTCTAATTCATCTCGTTTTGGCAAAAGTTCATCTAATTCTTCTTTTGCCAAATCACGCATGTCTTCATCTTTCTCGTTGGCAATAATATCTTTTGCACCTTCTATGTTTGAAAGTACATTTTTATAAACTTTCAGTTGGTTGACGATTTTTTCCAAATCTTTGTATTCTTTGCTCAATCGAGTAAATTTCGTCATATCAGACACGATTTCGGGCATCGTCATCTGTTGCGAAACCTCTTCGTATCGTTCTCTTATGGCTTCTAATTGCTCTAACATATATCTTTTTAGTTATTTGTTACTACTTAAATTGGTCTTTCGTGAATTTTGCCTGTAGGAACGTCCAATTTGGACGTTCCTGCGGAAATAAAAACGTGGCACATCTCATTATCGTTCATAATAAGATGTGCCACGCTCCAATAATTTATCTAATATCCTTTTTTACACTGACTCAAAACCGCTTGGTTAAGCTTAATGTAGGCATCATCTCCTGCTTTTTTTGCTAATTCCATTGATTTTTCAGCATTCGGAATCGCTACTGCACAATTATTTTGCTTGGCCGCAATGCGTGCCACGAGCTGGTATGTCCAATATTCTTTTTCTTTCTCAACAACCTTGTTGGCCCACGTTAATGCTTGGTCGAGTTTTACACCTTTTTGATAATAAAAATCGGCAGCTGAAAAATAGGTATCGGTTGTGGCATCGGGTTTTGCGGTTTTCTCGGCAATTTCGGCCATTATTTTTTCATCAACGCCTCTTTGCTCGATTTTGAATCGAACTTCGGTGCTTTCCCATTTAATAGAAAGTTCGGTGCTGGTTGGGGTAAATTCCACAAAATCAATGGTCATTTTTTCTGTAAATTCTTGTGGCTGAATGGGCTGAACATTGAAGCGAATCACATCTTTATTGATGTCGTAGCCATAAGCTCCCCATTGTTTATCATCACGATTGAAGATAATAGTCCATTCATTTTTTCCTGGAATCGTATAAAGCCCGTAGCTGCCTGCTTTCATCACTGCTCCATGCACATACACTTCATCGTCGAATTTGATAGAGGTAATTTTATTCGCACCCGTACGCCATACTTTTCCATAAGGTACTAAATCTCCAAAAATTTTACGGCCTTTTACCGATGGTCGGCTATAATCAATCGTAATTTTTGTAAGACCAAGTGTTTGTGAAATCGTCGTTGACGGACTCGCCGCTGGCGTGTTTACCTGGGCAAAACTTGTTGATGATGCTAAAATTATCAACAGCAAATTTTTTAAAAAATGGTTCATTTCCTTCGGACTTAATAATTTGATGTAAAGTTACGCTATATCTTTTGTTGTTTGAGTATTTTGACTGATTTTTTGCAGTATGTGCTTAGTAAATGCCAAAAACTCAATATTTTCATAGCAAAGGGTTTGTAAACCCTTTGCTATGAAAACGATGGTAATGAAAATATTTTCTGACTTTTAGATAAAAACATACACCAAATAAAACAATTTTTTCTTTTCAAAGTACTATAATAAATCTATCTTGCAATGACCAAATAACCTGTACGAAACCATGTTTAACTTATCAACTGTCTTAGAACATCACGCCCGCAATTCCTCGAATAAAGAGGCTCTTATATTTGCAGATAAACGAATTACCTTTGCCCAACTTGATGCCGCTGCCAACCAAATTGCTAATGGTTTGACTTCGCTCGGTATTGGGTACGGCGATAAAGTGGCTCTTACTTGCCCGAACTTACCCTATTTTCCGATGATTTATTTCGGAATTCTGAAAACAGGAGCATCGGTTGTGCCATTGAGTGTTTTGCTAAAACGCCACGAAATTGCTTATCATTTGCAAGATTCTGATGCAAAAGCCTATTTTTGCTTTGTGGGTACGCCCGAAATGCCAATGGGACAGGAAGGATACGCAGGTTTTGAAATGACCAATTCGTGCGAGCATTTTTTCATGATTACACCTACGTTTACTGATGCTTCGCCGATTGAAGGCACGAAAACAATGCCACAGGGCTGTTGGAAAAAGACATCAATGAAGTGCCAGTGATCACAGGTCTAACAGAAAGTGCGGCATTTCCTGATCCTGTGTTCTATACCAATGGCATACTGAAGAATACCTATTTCAAGGTTTCTTTTTAAAGAGGTTAAATAGTATATTGGACTTTGTAAAAGGAACCATGAAAACTAAAAGGGTCGCTATGTCAACTGACATTGAAAAGAAAAATCTTGAAGCGCACGTCGAACTTTGTGCGGAACGTTATGCAACTTTGGCTGAACGCTATGTAGCTTTACAAACCAAAATCGACAGCTTGGGTTCCAAGGTATCCACAGTTGAAACACATATTCTTTTTATTAGAGAAGCACTGGCCGGCTCTGCAGGCAAACAAAACAAACAGTTGATCACCATTGGTGTTGCTCTTGTTTCAGTGCTGATAACAGGTGTGATTTCGTTAACCATTAATTTCATCAACAAATAATGAAAATCGTAGAATTAATCAACAATATACAAATGCCCGTTACTAACGAAGAAGCAGATGTGCTGGCCAAGTTTGACAACGGAGAAACTGTTGCCAAATCCGACTTGGAACTGAGAGAGCAACATCTAGCCTCACAGTTGGTAAACAAAGGGGCATTAATTAGAAAAAACAATAATGGACAAATCGAATTCTCCAGACAAATCAACCGTTGAACAACTGGTCGATCAAGCAGTGGACTATTTGCGTAATTGGTCCAAAAGCGAACTGTCAGCCATGCTGACTGCAACTGCAAAAAATGGGCAAATGCCTTTGATTGCACGAATTGGCAAGAAAGGCTACATAGTAGGAAACTATGCTGTACTGCCGGTCAACAACTGGTGGAGAGTGTGCTATCGCTTCAGCGATGTTGAGCATGTGTTTACCAATCGATTGGCAGCCATATTCTATGCAGTATTTCAGCAGACCAACAAGATAAACTTGGCGGACCGCATACTCAAAGAGGACTCA
>JALQYE010000263.1:2675-4403 GCA_023254245.1 Emticicia sp. | reverse complement strand
TATTGGAAAAATAAAATTGAGGGTGGAAAAGTGATTGATGAGCCTACAATCACGATGGATTTAACATCGACTATATTAGATTTGGCAGAAATCAAACCCAACGAAAAACTTGATGGAAAATCACTAAAACCAGTTATTTTAACAAATCAAAAGTACGAAAGACCTTTATTTTGGCATTATCCGCATTACCATGAAGGCGATGCTCCTTACAGTGCTGTACGCTTGGGAGATTGGAAGTTAATTGAGTTTTTTGAGAATAACTCTCTTGAGCTTTATAATTTAAAAGACGACGTTTCTGAAAGTAATAATTTGATATTGGCCAATCCCAAAAAGGCAAAAGAGTTAAAGAAACTACTTAATAAATGGCGAAAAGCCAACAATGCACAAATGCCAACTCTAAACCCTAATTATGTCGAAAAAAAGAATAATTAAGGTGAAAGTTGAGCCTACAAATATTTATTCAAAGTCCGAATCACGGGTGGTAAATAGCTTGTACCGAAAAGATTAACATGAACTAATAGCGGATAAATATTATAAATCGGCACTCTCGTATCGAAGCGAGGTTGTAGCGGATATGCCTCATTATAAGTATCATAAAAGCGTTTATCAAAGCCACCAAAAAGCGTAGTGAAAGCTATTTCCATTTCACGATTTCCGTAATAAACGGCTGGGTCGATTAGGGTTGGTTCGCCACTTTCATTCGTTATTACATTTCCTGTCCACAAATCACCGTGAAGCAGTGAAGCAGGTTCGTTGGGCAATAATTCGGGTAGAACTTTATAAAATTGTTGAAATTTATCGTATAAGTCTTTACTAATCAATTCATTATAATACGCTAAACCAGCTTGAAGATTCAATCGTTTTTCAATAAAAAAGCTCAACCAATCATCTTTTTGTTCATTGCTTTGACGAAGCGAACCCATGTAATTATCAAAGTTTAGTCCAAACTTTTCATCCGTATTTCGGTGAAGGGCAGCTATTTTTTCGCCCAGCATTTCCCAATAATCAAAGTTAGGTTTGGTATATTCTATGTTTTCCAGTACCAAATAATCTTGTCCGTCACGTCGGCCCCAATTGATAACCTCAGGCACACGAATCACATTGGCTTCCCGCAATAAGTCAAGTCCACGAGCTTCGGTTTCAAACATTCCCTCGTGATTGCGAGTATTATATTTTACAAAGTATTTGCCTTCGTTGGTAACTACCTGTACGGTCATGTTGATACTTCCGCCCTGCAATAGTCGATACTCGGTTACTTGAAGGTCACGCCCGAAGCTCTCAAAAAGGACACCTTCAAAAAATTGGAATTGGTCTTCAGCCGTTTGCATAGTACCCCTAATCTCTAAACACCCCCAACCCCTAAAGGAGAGTAAAAGGATGAATAATGCATATTTTAAATTATTAAAAAAACATATCCAAAAATTAACACAATCGAATTATTATCAATAACTTGTAAGAAAAAAATCGTAATTCGCAACTCGTAATTCGTAATTCAATCTCAATAGAAACGTTAAAATAAAAACTTTATCATTAAATTTTCCGAACTTTGTAAAAAATTTCAGTAGATTTATTTATTTCATCCTTTTTCATGCAAAAACGTCATCTTGCCATTCTTGGCTCAACGGGTTCGATAGGAACACAAGCTCTGGAAGTAGTAGAAGCCAATCCTGATATTTTTGAAGTAGAAGTGCTTACGGCACAAAACAACGCCGACTTGTTGATTGAACA
>JALQYE010000263.1:0-2576 GCA_023254245.1 Emticicia sp. | reverse complement strand
GGTAGTAGAAGCCAATCCTGATATTTTTGAAGTAGAAGTGCTTACGGCACAAAACAACGCCGACTTGTTGATTGAACAAGCTGCTAAGTTTCGTCCGAATGTAGTTGTGATTTCAAACGAAGACCTGTACGATAAAGTTTTTGCAGCTCTCGACCCACTCGATATTAAAGTTTATACTGGTGATAAATCGTTGGCTTCGGTCGTGACGATGGACTCAGTAAATATGGTTCTGACGGCTTTGGTTGGCTATGCAGGTTTAATTCCGACCGTAGCGGCCATCAAAGCAGGAAAACACATCGCATTGGCCAACAAAGAAACCTTAGTTGTAGCTGGCGAATTGGTAACCGAATTGGCTCAAAAACACAAAGTTGATATTTTGCCCGTTGATTCGGAGCACTCCGCAATTTTCCAATGTTTGGTGGGTGAATTTCATAATCCCATCGAAAAGATAATACTGACTGCTTCGGGTGGGCCTTTCCGTGGAAAAGATAGAGAATTCTTGAAAACCGTTACAAAAACACAAGCTCTGAAACATCCAAATTGGAGTATGGGAGCAAAAATTACGATTGATTCGGCTTCGTTGATGAATAAAGGCTTGGAAGTAATTGAGGCCAAATGGCTTTTTGGACTAACACCCGAGCAAATTGAAGTAGTGGTGCATCCGCAGAGTATTATTCACTCGATGGTGCAGTTTGAGGATGGCAGTATGAAAGCTCAAATGGGTTTACCCGATATGCGAGTACCGATTCAGTTTGCCATTGGCTATCCGAATCGTTTGAAATCTAATTTCCCGAGAATGGATTTTGCACAATTTCCATCACTCACGTTTGAAAAACCAGATTATGAGACTTTCCGTAACTTAGGATTTGCGTTTGAAGCCCTCAAAACTGGCGGGAATATGGCGTGTATTGTAAATGCCGCCAACGAAATTGCCGTTGCGGCTTTCTTGCGTGATGAAATCGGATTCTTAGAAATGTCGGATTTGATTGAAGATTGTATGAAAAAAGTGAGCTTCGTGCGTACACCAACGCTCGAAGATTATATCGAAACCGACAAAGAAACCAGACGTCTGGCCTTGGAGTTTGTTTAGTAGTCAATGGACGATAGTCCACAGGCGATAATTTTTTGAGATTTTTTGTTAAAAATCTATTAGTTTTTTTAAAGAATTAGAATTCTACATTCTACATTCTACATTCTTAATTTACAAGTAAAGTGGCAAAGCAACCATTTCAAGTAGTTTACGAAGACAATCACATTATTATTGTCAATAAAGCCCAAGGTATTTTGGTGCAGGGCGATAGTACTGGCGATAAAACGCTTTCGGACTACGTAAAACATTATATCAAAGATAAATACAACAAACCAGGTGATGTTTTCCTCGGAACAGTGCATCGCCTTGACCGCCCTGTAAGTGGTTTAGTGGTTTTTGCACGCACCTCAAAGGCCCTCGAACGCATGAACGAGCTTTTCAGAAAGCGTGATATTCAAAAAACCTACTGGGCAGTTGTGGGCAAAAAACCTGAGAAAAAAACAGCCAAACTAACCAACTGGTTGGTCAAGGACGAAAACAAAAACATTGTTAAGGCTTTTGATGAAGAAGTACCTGGTTCGCAAAAAGCTGAGCTTACGTACAGATATTTAGGTGAAATCAATCACTACCATTTGCTCGAAGTAAACCCAATTACGGGTCGTCCGCACCAAATCCGTGTGCAGTTGGCCAAAATGGGTTGCCCGATTCGAGGTGATGTGAAGTATGGTTATCCTCGCCCGAATCTCGAAGGAAACATCAATCTTCACGCTCGACGCCTCTATTTTGTGCATCCAGTAAAAAAGGAACCCATTATTTGTAAGGCGGCATTGCCCGAAAACTCATTCTGGGAAGAATTTTTAGAACTTGAACCCGAAGATGTAAAAACCGAAAATTTAGACTTTTTGTATTGAGAAAACTATTAGCGTTTGGTTTAGACCAAACGCTTTTTTTATGATATATTTGAGAGATATTTATTCACTCTTTCAAAAATCAACCTTCAATTCTATAAAAACTAATGAATCGCAGAAACTTTCTTTCAAAAAGTGTCTTGGCCGCTGGTGCAACCAGCCTCGGTACTACCGCCACCGCTTTGGCCTCTACTCCAACCCCTAACTCAACTTCAGCACCGTATAAATACAAGTTGCTTTATGCTCCTCATTTCGGGATGTTTGAAAACTCAGCGGGGAAAGACCTTTTCGACCAACTTAAATTCATGGCCGATAACGGTTTCATGGCTCTCGAAGACAACGGTATGTTGAAACGCCCCGTTGAAACACAAACCAAAATTGGAGAAACCCTTGCCAAACTCGGCATGAAAATGGGTGTTTTTGTAGTTGATGGTGGCGATAACTGGAAGGTTTCGTTGGCAACTGGCAAGAAAGAGTTTCTCGAAAATTTCTTAAAAACTTGCCGAGAGTCAGTAGAAACAGCCAAGCGTTGCAATGCAAAATACATGACGGTTGTGCCTGGGTATTTCGAGCGAAATCTTCCTTTGGGCATTCAAACTGCTAATGTAATTGATGCCTTACGTCGTGCTTGTGATATT
>JALQYE010000262.1 GCA_023254245.1 Emticicia sp. | reverse complement strand
TGTTTTATTGATTCTTTTTATGGGAATCTTATAAATTTGTCAAAAAAGTAACAAAATAATGAGCGAGAGTGAAAAGACTAAAGAGCATTGAGGCACTCAATAAATTTAATGGGAAGCATACCAATCACCCATTGGTAACGGTTACAGACTTGTCAAAATCAAAGTCTGGAGAACCAGGTAAGGTCCATTTTGAACTTTTTGGAATTTTTCTAAAAGATTCTGAATGCAACGTTATAAAATACGGTCGTAAATATTATGATTATCAAGATGGTACGCTTGTTTTTGTCGCACCCGACCAAATTATTGAAATTGAAGACGTTGACGAAAATGGTCTGCATCAACCATCTGGTTTGGTATTATATAAAAGATTATACCTTTTTCTCATATCAAGTTAATGAAGCCTTGCATATTTCTGAAAAGGAAAGAATGTTTGTGCTGGATTGCTTTCAGAAAATAGAAACAGAAATAGAGCGACCGATAGATAAACACAGTAAAAAACTGATAGCTAACACTATTGAGTTACTGCTTAACTACTGTGTGAGATTTTATGACCGTCAATTTATAAGTCGAGAAATTGCCAATAAAGGTATAGTTGAACGTTTCGAGACAATTTTAGACGACTATTTTGAATCAGAAAAGCTAATCAATGAGGGTATTCCATCGGTAGCTTATTGTGCTGATAGCTTGCATATTTCTGTCAAATATTTTGGTGATTTAATCAAGAAAGAAACAGGGCAATCGGCAAAGGATTACATTCTCAATCGCACGATAGAGGAAGCAAAAAACCGAATTATTCAAAACGATAAGACAGTGAACGAAATTGCATATAGTCTTGGTTTTAAATACCCTCAGCATTTTACGAGATTATTTAAGCAGAAGGTAGGGTTAACGCCAAACGAATATCGCATGAATTAAATTTTAAAGAAAAGCGTACGCAAAACAACAATCTAAATACTTTCACCAAAAGGTTGGTTATAAAAACGTTTACCAGTTGTCTTATACAAAGCATTGGCCAAAGCCGCATACACAGGCGGATAGGCAGGCTCTCCCATGCCTGTTGGGTCTATGGTGTTTTCAATAAAATGCACTTCGATTTGCTTGGGTGCTTCGTTATGGCGTATCATACGGTAATTATGAAAATTATTGGCATCAGGTACACCTTTAGTAAATGTCATTTTGCCGTACATGGCGGCACCAACGGCATCTACAATGCCTCCTTCTGCCATATTTTTGGCCGCATCGGGGTTGATTACTATACCGCAATCAATGGCACACCAAACTTTATTGATAACAGCCGAACCGTCTTTCATTTCTAAATCAAGCACATGAGCTGCATAAGAATCGTGGCAGAAATAAGCTGAAAAGCCTAATTTTTTACTCTTTTTCGTGCTTTCCCAATTTGATTTTTCTTTGACCAATTCCAATACTTTTGCAAAACGCTCTGGCTCATACTCGTTGTTTTTGCCTACTGGCCTTTCTTTGGCACGATTGAGCAATTCTAAACGAAAATCAATGGGGTCTTTGCCTGCGGCTTCGGCCACTTCATCTATGAAAGATTGCTCTGCGGCAGCCATAAAATTCGAGCGTGGAGCTCGGTACGAACCGACCGTAATATTTGAATCAATCGTAAAATCTTCGGCCAAATAATTATCGACCGTACCCGCAGGAAAGCGGTTGGGATATAAGGGCGATTCGGGCGTACCACCCGTTTTTACATGAAATGCAATGAGGTTATTGTTAGCATCTAATGCCGCCCGAAAATAAGCTGAATAAGTAGAACGATAAATACCCGAAGTCATATCGTCTTCACGGGTATAAATGAGTTTTACTGGTGCTTTCACTTTTTGAGAAATCAATGCGGCTTCAATCAACCAGTGGGCATACGAACGACGACCAAAGCCACCACCCAAACGAGTCATTTTAATGTCGATTTTCTCTAAAGGCATTCCCAAACGAGCCGATAAGGTTTGTTCGGTAAATTCGGGTTTTTGGAGTGGCCCAGCAAGTTCGGCTTTTTCTGCTGTAACATTGGCAAAGAAATTCATCGGCTCCATGCAATTATGAGCCAAATAGGGAGCGTTGTAGGTACGTTCGATAACTTTTGCGGCACTTTTGAAAGCTGCCTCAACATCTCCATCTTTGCGACGAACCGTTGCAGGTTGCATCATTCTCTCAGCTAATTTTGCTTTATGTTCGGTCGAATCTTCTAAGCCAGCGGGGATTTTTTCCACTACTTTTCGACCCAACATATTGCGGTTTTGTGTGTAGCTTTCAATGGGTTGCCAATCAATTTTCAAGGCTTTTTTGGCTTGCATTACTTCCCAAGTGCTATTGCCTACGATAGCCACTACTTCGTTGAAAGTGGTGGTATCAAAAAAAGTTTTTTCGTAATCGTCGTTAAAGATTTTTACAGGAAAAACATCCTTGATACCTTTCATTTTCTTAATAACAGCATCGTTTTGAATCGCCTTGAATTTTAATCCAAAAGCGGGCGGATGTACAATCATGGCTATCAACATTCCATCTACTTTGGTGTCAATGCCAAAGAGTGGTTTGCCTGTTACGATTTTCTCTAAATCAACGTTTCGTTGGCTTTTTCCTATGATTTTGAAATCCTTAACGCTTTTCAATTGTATATCTTTTGGTAAAGGAATTTGAGCAGCAACGGTTGCCATATCGCCGTACTTGGACGATTTTCTCGAATTTTTATGATACAAAACGCCAAATTCAGTGGTTATTTCCTCTACTGGAACATTCCAAGTTTTAGCTGCTGCTTCACGAAGCATTTGGCGAGCAGTTGCCCCAGCGGTTCTGAGCAGCATCCAACCTTGATGAATTGCTTGACTACCGCCAATAAACTGTCGTGTAAAATGTTTGGTATCTAAATCGGCTTGTTCGATAACGATTTGTGAGAAATCAACATCCAATTCTTCTGCCACAATCATCGGCATGGAGGTTTTTACGCCCTGACCGCCTTCGGGATTGGGCGACATAATTTTGATGATATTATCAGCCGTAATTTTTACAAAACCATTGAGTTCGTTGAAATCAAATGGTAAATTAGCAGTTGGCTCATTTCCAAAAGATTTGAAATTTGACAAAAAACTAATACCCAGCATAAATCCCCCACCCGAGAGAGCAGATACTTTTAGAAACGAACGACGACTTTGTGTTTTCATATTTTTGATTTTGAAATCGAAGATACAAATTATTTATCCAATCCTTTCTCTTGTAGACATTTAGATAGCAAATCGGTAATTACAATATTATTTAGGTCGGAGAAAGGAAAGTGAGTATTGCCTTTAATTCCGATTTCGGGTAAGTGAATAACCGTTACATCTCCGCCATATTTGTTTACTGTATCTCTCCATTTTCTGGCCATTTCCATTCTTGCTCTCCAAACATCTGAACCAGGGTTTAGCATCATATTTTTCGGGAATAAAATCTCCATAATAAATAATGATAGGAATCTTAGATATTTTGTACTTATAAACAATTGATTATAAGTAAAATAAAGATATTCGTAACATTGCTTCTGAAGATTCGACCAATTTTTCAACATCTATGAACAATCTACATCTAAAATTGAGCCAGCTAAAACTTCTTTCTACCTGCCATCTATTTTTTGAGGAATAAACCCCTTTGTTGATTCTGGTTTTTGTGTAATTCCGACCTTCCAATTAAAATTGTCTTTGATATATTCAATAAAGGTAAGTTTATATCCATTATCGGCCGTGATTTTTTCATTCTCGGAACAACTTCTTTCAATTCTTGGAGAGCGTCAATACCTACTTCACTATCTGAAATATTTGCAGAACTTACTTTAATAGAAAGAGGTAGCACCAAGCTATCAACTACAATAGTCCTTTTTCGTCTATTAATCTTCTTCTTTCCGTCAATACCAGTCTTAATGGATGTAAATTGAATAACTTTAACAGATTGATTATCAATAGCTAATAAACTGGGACTCTCTGCTTTTCCTTGTTTTTTTGTTCATAAACAACTAAAAATTGAAGTATATGCTCCCAAATCCCTTTGAGCTTCATTTGCATAAAAGGATATTAACTGTCTCCAAAGGGGGATAAGATTCTTCCATCTTTCGCCACTGAACTCCTGTATAATTGAGCCAGAAAATAGCATCTATGATAGTGCGTAAACTATGTTTAGTTTTCGTTGCTTGGCTACTATTTTTTCAATAAATTGCTATTTAGAATCGGTTAATGGTGTAAATTTCTTTTGTATTATCTTATCTTTTAGTCAATTACAAGATAATTGATTCTTGTTTAAATACAAATTTCGTCTTCACAAAACATTATCTTACTTACGTTTGCTTTCTGAGCCAAAATCTTTATCGAGAGTCTTTTTGATAATTGCCGACCAAATTTGATATCCTTTATCATTAAAATGTAGC
>JALQYE010000261.1 GCA_023254245.1 Emticicia sp. | reverse complement strand
AGAACATTCGTCGATTTTTTACCGTAAATCTCGCTTTAAAGTTTTAAAATCAGGTGATTTTTGGTTAAGTGAAACCCCCGACGTACCTGGCAAAGGCTGGGATGCTACGTGCTGTAATCGCATCTGCTCGTGGATACAGTTCAAAGATTTACTTACGAAAAAAACATTTTATGTTTTCAATGTGCACTTCGACCACCAAGGAGTGGTAGCTCGTCGTGAATCGGGTAAATTGATGGTGAAGAAAATTCAAGAAATTGCCAAAGATGCTACCGTAATTCTGACGGGTGATTTTAATTCTACGCCCGAAACGGAGCAGATTCAACACATTCAAACGCTATTGAGCGATTCAAAACAAGTGTCACAAACGCCAGTCTATGGCCCCGAAGGAACCTTCAATGGTTTTAAGTTTGATGCCCCTTTGAAAAACCGTATCGACTATATTTTTACGAGCAAACAAGTAACTGTGCTTAAATATGGTGTTTTGACTGATTCGTTTGAGCAACGCTACCCGTCTGACCATCAGCCAGTTGTGGTGAAGGTGGTGTTGAATTAGATTGCATTTCAGAATGGTAACAATCATTGCCGTTTTAACTGACGGAGTGGAATGTTAAAATAAATGGCTTTAGCCCCAATATTTTATATTCGGCTAAAGCCATTTTTTGTACTATTTGAAGAGCTATCCGTCAGTTTCAACTGACGGCAATGAAAGCTAAGACGGTTTAGTTTTTATTTCATCCTAATCTCCCAATAAATAAACCCTTCAGCCTCATTGATTTTTGAAAAACCATTGTTTCGTAGTACTCGTTGCGAAGAAATGTTATTTTTATCAGTATTTGCTAAAACTTTCTGCACATTTGATTGTGTTTTTGTCCATTTGAGCATTTCGCCTACGGCCTCAGTCATGTAGCCTTTTCTTCTATACTCAAAGTGAGTACCGTAGCTGATTTCAATTTCTCCGTCAATATTGGGTTCACCTTTGAAGCATACGTCGCCCATCATTTTGTTAGTTTCTTTCAAGATAATCGTCCAAAGTGTAGAGAAAAGGTAGTTTTGAGTGTCGTCAGCTACATTCGGAAGAATACCGTAGTCGAGGGCTTCACGGAGTTCGGGAGAAATACTTCTTGATGATTTTTCGAGATGGAGTTCTTCTTCCAACGAATCATCTAAATTACTGTATTTGAGTAGCTGTTCGTAGGTTAAAGGGCGTAAAATCAAACGTTCGGTTTCTATCATCATATTTAATCATTCTTCACGAATCACATCCACTTCAACACTTACTTTATGTTCGCCCGAACTAAAAATGATTCCTTTGAGTGGGGCCACATCTGCATAATCTCGGCCATAAGCCGTAATAATGTGTTTATCGCTCGGAATTAGATTATTAGTTGGGTCAAATTCGCACCAACCCATCTCGGGAATATATACCGAAATCCAAGCGTGCGACGCATCAGAGCCTTGCAGTTTTGGCTTCCCTGGTGGGGGCAAAGTTTCGATATACCCACTTACATAACGAGCGGCCAAACCCACGCTTCGCAAGCAAGCAATGGCCAAGTGCGAGAAATCTTGACAAACACCTTTTCGCTCTTTTAAAACGGTTTTGATAGGAGTATTGACACTTGTAAAGCCAGATTTAAACTGAAATTCATGAAAAATTTTTGCAGAAAGTTTACTTATACCTTCAAAAAGCGAAGTATTCGGCAAAAGGCAAGTTTCGGCAAATGCCTTGATTTCATCATCCCAAGTAATATACTGGCTTGGAAGCTGATACTGTAACACCTCAATTTTCAGAGCGTTATCGTTTTGGAACTTTAGTTTTGCCTCTTCGCACGTAATTGGGTTAATTGTTTCTTGAGTTTTTGGTAAAATCTCAATATCACTCGAAGCAATTACTTTCAGTATTTTATGAGATTCATGCAATGAAAAGTAATGCTGGGTATTACCAAAAAAATCTTTTCGAGCATAGACTTTTGTTGGCTGTGGCTCAATCGTTAAATCGAAGTTGTGGCATAGTTGAGTGGGCAGGTTTAGGGGTTCTAAACAAAGCACACTTTGGTAATTATCAACAGGATTTACATAAGTATAGACGGTTTGGTGTCGTAGCTTATATTTCATCTGAATTTATTTTTTCGATGGTATCTAAAAATGAATGTTGTATAACCGAATGATTAAAGTACAAGCTTGCGAGGTTACCAGTTACGTTAGAAATCAAGTCGAAAACCTGCTCTAAAGTTTTATCGAGTTCCGTACGGTATTGCGTGTTTTCATCGGCTTTTATCATACTTTCAGCGTCAAAAAGTTTAACAAGTGTGCTTGCTTCTAAGACTGTCCGTTCCGCAATATTTAAGCGATTGGCATCAATGTTTTTGGGTAGTTTTGCTAAACAATTCGATAGTGAATCAAGTAAAGAAGCGAGCGTATAAGGTAAGTTTGTTTCCAAAAAAACCATGTTTAGCACTTCCACTAAACTCCAATGTGATTTATATATATGACGATACTGAGCCAACAGATGATGATTCTCTAAAACTGCTTCCATCACAACGGTTTCAACTTCATCGTTGTTTTTAAAACTAAATGCCGAGCGAAGCACCGAAACGAGCGATAATATTCGTTCGATATTTTTACCTGCTTCGAGTAAATAGAAGCCACTATCTCGTGGCAAGGTCTCGAAAATATTTCCGTAAAAAGCAAAAAGTCGGGTATAAAGTCTATCCAGACTGTGGCTTACTTGGTTGATACTGTGCGAATCACGAAGCGATTGTAAATTATCTTCAATCAAATTCAAAATTCTTCGGGTATCAACATTCCATTTATCACTTACTTGATTCGATGTACGCAAAAACGATTGAATATTGTAGGCTACCGAACCTACTTTTCGAGGGTCGTTGATTAGGCTAAATAATTCAGGTTCGGGGTTTTCGAGAATCGAATCGTCTTCTTCGTTCGTAAAACCAGGGTAAGTCCAAGTCAGATGTGTAATTGACTTAAACAAAACCACTAAATATTCTTGTTGCTTTTTGCCTTTGTCGTTTACGTTTTCGTTGAGGCGGTCGAGTACGATTTTCAAGAAGCTCGTCAGAGCCATTGTTCGCTCAAACAAACGACCAACCCAAAATAGATTCTCGGCATTTCGGCTTGTAAGCGAGTTATTGTGCTGATTATTAGAGGCTTTCCGTACAACAATTCGTTCGTAATGCTCTGTTGGTGTATCAGTTACAATCCAAGTATCCTTTGATAATCCACCCAGTTGATTCGATATTACAAATTTATCCTTTACTGGCGAGCTACGGGTTAGCCCGCCTTGCATCACTTTATAATCATTGCCATCAGATACTAAAAAGGCACGAATCGCCGCAAAACGAGGTTCTAACTTTCCATCAATAAATGAAGGAGTGGTTGAAAGACTAACTTCTTCTTGAGCCACAAAATCTTTTGGACTTTGTAGAATCATTTTACGAAGGTTTTCTAACTGCTCTTTGCTCATTTGTCGGCCGTAAAGCGACTTAAAACCTTGCTTACGGTTGGCTTTTTTTATGATAAGTCGGTGTAAATTATTTAATACGAAGTTTAGTTCTCGGGGCTGGCCGCACCACCAAGTGGCTACCGAATTCATCAGTAATGGCTCATCGAGCAAGAATTTACAGGCATTTTGCATAAATGCCAGCAATCCATAATTTTCTACCACACTCGTACCTGGAGGGTTTACCACCGCCACATTACCAAGTCGCATGACTTGCAGCAAGCCAGGAACACCCAGTAATGAATTTTGGCGAAGTTCGAGAGGGTCGCACCATTCGTCATCTACACGCCTAATAATGACATCAACTCGCTCCAGCCCATCGATAGATTTAAGCCATACAAAGCCATCTCTGACCAATAAATCGCTGCCTTGCACGAGGGTATAGCCTAAATACGAAGAAAGATAAACATGCTCGAAATATGTTTCGTTACCTGCACCAGGGGTTAAGTAAACTACATTTGGGTTTTCGTTGGAAAGGTTTCCGAGCGTGGCGACGGTTTGTTGTAAATGATTAAAATAAGGCGATAGCCGATTTCGGTAAATGTTTTTGTTAAGTTCAGGAAAAACCTTTGCCATAACGGTGCGGTTTTCAAGTGTATAGCCCGAACCCGAAGGTGACTGTGTACGATTATCCAACAGCCACATTTTGCCGTCTGGCCCACGAGCCATATCACAGGCATAAATCAATAACTGATTTTGGAGCTTTTGCTTAATATCAAAACAGGGTTCAAGAAACCCCGAATTATCAAAGACCAGTTCGGCGGGAATGATATTTTTTTTGATTAATAACTGGGGGCCATAAATATCTTTCAGAATCAAATCGAGTAACTGGGCTCGTTGTTTGATGCCTTTTTCGATACTTTGCCATTCTTGTTGATGAATTAAAAACGGAATTGGGTCGAGTTTCCATGCACGATTTCCACCATTAT